>JAGQQS010000591.1 GCA_020426105.1 Planctomycetaceae bacterium | reverse complement strand
GCGGTGATTGATCTGGACGGTGTTTGTTTTGGTTTCCTGCAACGGATTTCCGTCAGCATCAAATCCGCCAAGTGGCACAATCTCGTGTCCAATCAGGAAATAGTCGCGGCCTGACGTTCCGGAGATAGTGACTTTGTCCACATCGTTATCAGTGACGATCTCGTTAGACGCGAAGAAGTCTGTCTGACCTGTCTGCACAAGGTTACCGTTGGCATCGGGTGCCCATGTCGGCAACTCGATCAGACGCGGTCCTTCCTGTTCGATCGTCATGTACGGAGCGATAAACTTGTCTTCCGACGCCGCAGAATCGGTGTCGCCAAACAGAGAAATCGCTAATGGAACACCGCTGGTTCCGCCACTTGTCAACGTATGCCATACACCGGCCTCATCACGCTGCTCGACGATTTTCAACGTTTCAAGTTTGTTATTGGCCAGCGCGAGGAAGTCGCCATGATCGATGGTCACAATCAACGGATTGCTCGGATCATAACCTTCGATCGTGATCTGATAACCCAGCGTTGCCAGCGCCGACGTGTCGATCCGGACTTTGGATCCAGGTGAGAGTGCATCGAGTTTCGCCTGCAGATCGTCCAATGCCAATGCGTCGGTGGCGAAGTCTTCGCGCTGGAAGATGCGAGAGCGTCCGTCAAAGAACAGCCGCACGCTTTGCAGATTTGCGGCGATGTTGATGCGGCCCAGAGTTTTCTCGGAAGCCTCCAGGGCCGTTAAGCTCGAACCGCTGACAAACGAAATTGCGACGGGTGTCGCACCGTTGGTGAACCCCAGTAAGTAGTTTCCGGCAGAGTAGGTCACAGTCACATCGGCCAGAGCTGTGAGTGTACGCAGGCGGGTCTGCAGGAGAGCTGCCTGAGTCGATGTGCTGCTGTTATCGATGTCAGCATCCTGCAGTGTGACAATACTGGTGCCCGCCTTGAACGCACTATTGACTGCGATATCGCGGCCGGCAATCAGTTGTGTGACAAGACCGTCATTTGTAAACGCCGTATAGAATCCGTTACCACTGACGATCTGGACGTCGAGCGTTTCGGCTGCGGCAAAGTTGATAAAGAATTGGTTCGCATCATAAGTGACTTCGGCGGATCCCAGGCCGGTCAGCGTGCGAATCTTTGTTTCCAGCAGAGTCGCCTGCGTGGCCCGAGTCGCAGAAATATCGGCAGCGGCCAGCACAATCGACTCGCTGCCGACGAGAATCTGAGTCCCGGCCACGACGTCGGCATTGACGATCGCAAGAGCTGGCGTCACAAGAACATCCGGGGTCACATCGCCATACTGACCAAAATCGTATTCTGCCGTAATCGGTGTTGCAGAGTTGTAGCCAGACAGTTCGATGATCCACGGATCGCCGGCGACTCCGCTTCCCTGAATCTTTACGGTGCCGTTCAGTCCGGTGAGCTGTGCAATCAGCGCTGCTCGAACCGTCGCGGCATCCCCCAGAAGCGAGACGGTCTTTGTTGTTGCGTCCTTGCGGAAAATCGCCCCGTTAAGGCTGAGCGGCAGAGTCAATCCACCGACCGTGATCGTCGTTGGATCTGCCAGTTGGGCTGAGGAACTGCCGTTGGAAAGATAGATGACCGGAGCCGGGATGGGCATCGCGATGCCAAAGCGGCCTGTGCCTGCCGTGTCACCGGCAATGTAACCGACAGTGACGAGTTTCAGGTTGCTGTGAGTCCGCAAGCGAGCCTGCAGCAGAGCGGCCTGGACTTCTTCCTGTGTTTTGACAACATCACCATTGGTGTCCAGTTCAGGTCCGGTTGCGATGTCTGCCGTCACCAAATTCACGGTTACGCCGTTATAAGTGAAGGTCGTGTCCGCCGCGATGACCGTTTCGGGGACAAACTGGAGATCGGCTCCAAGCAATTCGTCGGCTGTTGCATTGACCGCGGATCCTGCACTCACCGTGTACTGCAGAGTCTGTGACGCTGGGAATTGAACTTCAAAAAAGTTGCCACCGACCGTGCTGTAGCTGACGGTAACAAATTCAAAGGCCGGGCTCAGCGTTCGCAGTTTGGCCTGCAGCAACGATGCCTGAGTCGTCGTATTTGTGCTAATATCGCCTGCCGCCAGCGTGACGTTCAGGGTGTTATCGAGAAACTGAGTGCCGACGACAATCGCGGCTGCAGGAACACGTTGAGTCGCTGCAGAGAAGGTCGTGGTAACGTCGAGCGTACGTTTCATTTTCTGGACCGCAACCACGGTCTCCAAAACCATGAAATTGCCGTATTGATCCCGGTCCGCGTCCAGAATCACGATGTTCCACGGATCGGATGTAATATCAACCCCGGCAGTGGCTTCCGTAAACGGTCCATCCAGTTTGTACGAAAGTACTGTCGCACCCGCAGTCGGGAAGGTGATCAGAAACTCGCTGGACGCAGAAACAAACGTCACAACGACGTCGCTCATGCCGGTCATTGTTCGCAGTTTGGTCTGCAGTTTCGATACTTTATCCGGATTGAACGTCCCAATGTCTCCGGCGGCCAGCGTCGCTGTCGTCAGGCCGTATTTGAATTGCGTTCCGACGGCCAGCGCAGATGACGGGATCGATTGTCGTTGCAGTGTTTCCGTCACATCGACGCCGGGAACTGCCGCAATAAACGGATCTGCAGACTTAAATGACAGTTGGGTCGCGCCAGCGGCAGGGAACGTAATCTGAAACTCACTGGTAGCGTCCAGGAATGACACCGTCACGGCTCCCATTCCAGCCAGCGTGCGCAGCTTTGTCTGCAGTTTTGTCGCCTGATCGGCTGTATCGGTGCCGAGATCGCCTGCTGCAAGCGTGACAGTGTTGTTGCCATACTTGAAGACCATGCCTTCAGCGATCGAAACGCCGGGGATTGTCTGACGCTGTAACGTATCCGTACGAATGATTTGTCCGGAACCGACGACCCACACATCCCGAACACTGTCCAGAGACTCCAACGCAGCTTCCACTTCTGTGGCGGTCATGCTGCGAAGCAGATCGACGGAATCGACGCCATAACGCACTGTCGAATACGTTTGCCATTCCGGCAGCAGGATAGACTGTGTCGCCGACTCGGTCGTGCGGAGTGTCCGCTGATACGAGAACTGGTTTGGAGAAACTCCGCCAAGTGTCGTTTGAATCACGTTGCCGGATTGCGTAAACGCCTGACCGCTGACGCGCAAAAGCGCTCCGCCGGCATCGACATCGGCATCGACCAGCGTAACGATCCATGGACTTCCGACGGTTCCCTGTCCCGTGACTTCTGCCTGGCGAATTCCGGTCAGTGCCTCCAGCTTCGCCTTCAAAATCGCCGCCGTCACCGTGCCCGAATTGATGTCAATGCCCGAACTACCGTAGAAGATTGTCGCTGCAGAAGCAGGCAATACAATCGACTGCTGGCGATTTACCGGCGCATCGGCAACCAGCGACACTGTTGTTGGAGCGGCCACCGCTTCTTCGGTTGTGAACAGAATCCGATCAAATGTCTGATCGCTGACCTCCGCCGTGAAATTCGCGGTCCAGTTTCCGTAGGTTCCTGTGACAGCGACAGTGGAACCGTTCAGGTCGCCTTCAATACCGTCGAAAAGTGCATTGATGGTGGCGAGGTTCATTGAGGGGTCAACAACCAGTCGGTTGCGACCGTACGTGATGATGCCTCGAGCGGAACCGCCAAAGTCAATTGTCTGGATCTTCGAATTATTGCCGGTTCCGAGTGTCGAAAGATAGGCAGCCGACATTTCGGAAGTCACACTGGACTTCAGTGACAGAAACTTTCCGTCGGCATCCTGCGCCGCTGCGATCAGAGAGATAATCCATGGTGCTGTAGCCGTTGCTCCACGGGCGACTGAGACTGTTGTGACGCTATTCAGATTCTGCAGAGCTGTCTTGATTGCCGCCGGGCCGCCGTTCAGCAGGTCGATTTCAGAAGTTGTATCGCCGCCATAGGTCAGTGTGATCTTAGTGGCGTTCGCAGGAATTGACAGCAATTGGCGATCATTGGCCGCAGGTGTCACTGTCGAGCCGATTGCAGTGGAACGCGTTACTTTCGCTGCTGTCGAGAGATTTCCGCCACCGGAGGCCAGTTCCAGCTGCAGGTATTTTTCATTGACCTGTGTGGCTGCAGTGAACTCAAATGACCACGGGTCTGTATCTGTTCCGGAACCCAGCACCGTGACGCCGGTCACGCCTGTCAGCTGTGTCGTCATCCGGTCGGCGATGACGGAAGCGGCGTCGCCGGATTCGATGACGATGCCTTCATTCCCGTACCACAGGATGGCATCCTGATTTGAGCCCAGATCCCACGCGTTTAATGCAAGGAACTGCACCCGATTTCCATCGATCAAACTGGCTGCGGTGACCTTTTCCACCAGCACCGGCGCATCCGCTGTGGCTGGATTTGCATCGTCCTGGAACAGATAGATACCTTGTTCATCCGACACGCGATAGAACCGCTGCGCGACACGGGTGTCGTCGCGCTGGGCCAGCGCACCGATATAGGACTGAACGCTGTAGATCTGTCCGAACTGTGCAAACACTCCATTGGTGTCTGTATTTGCTGAGGTGATCGTGATTGTCCATGGATCGGCCAGTGTTCCGGCACCTGTCACGCTGACCGTCGATACCTGATCGAGAGATTTCAGAGCGTCCTCGATTTCTGTCGTCGTCATTCCCGCATGGACTTCGACTCCGTTCCCCTTCACAAGTGTCGTGCCCACGACAGAATCTTCAAGGTAACCACTGCGGGGCGCGCTGGCGTCGTAACCGTAATAGAGTGTGACTCGATCCAGCCCGTCGGACAGTGCAACCGTCTGAGTCTCCTGATTCGCGCCGCTCACAGTTGCCGGCGTGATGATATCGGCCAGCATCGGTGAACCATCGCTGTTGAACAGGTAGACGCCGTTGTCAGCGAGATCGTAACGGTAGAAATACTGACCTTCGCGCAGATCGTCCTGGCTGGCAACAACGCCTCCGGGATTGGTGTCAGTCGCACCGTAGTTTGCCGGAAAGACCTGATGCGTGCCGGACACGTCCCGCTGGACGCTCCACATTTTCGCCAGGTCTGATCCCAGCTGCAGATCCAGCGACTCAATATCGGTATTCAGCAGACTGCCGATATTCATGGTATCGTCGCCCGTGCGACCATCGAGACTGACGTTTTCGATGCCGTCCAGCAGCATCCGATTGGAACCAATCGTCAACCGAGCATCTTTGGCCGCGGTTGTGTCCGTCGCTTCGGTCAGACCGAACGTGTTATTATTCAGCGCGGCAGTGGTTTGAGTGACAGCGACCGCCTTTAACTGGTCACGCGTGCCCGCACCGCCAGTGATCTGCAGATCGGTGTCTGCCGCCTGAGTGAACGGGGCGTAGTTCCAGGTGATCACATCGTCGCCGGCACCGCCATTGACGGTGACATTGCCAGTGCCCGCCTCAATCGTGTCGTTACCTTCTTCACCATAAATAATGTTCGTGCCGGCGCCGCCGATAATCTGATCAAAACCGTGTCCGCCTCGAATGGTGTCGTTACCGTCGCCGCCATCAATCACATCCCCGGGGAAATTGCGGGCCGTGAAGTTAGTGTTGGTTAGTGTCACGAGCACGCCGTTGCCATTGGAGTCCGGAGCGGACTGGATCGGCCGCCCCATTTTGTCGTAATACTGGAATGGACGAACAACGCCGTTCACGACTTCATAGATTTCAGACACTCGCAGTTCAGCGCCTGGAGCGTAAAGCGATCCTGTCAACGGCGAATACACAGCGACATCGTGGGCTGCCGCTGTGCCATTTCCTTCGTACTCGTCCCCTCCGTCCAGCAGGTCATCACCGCCGTTGCCGACGATGAAGTCGAAGCCATCGAAAACCGTGTTTGCTGAGGACGTATCGTCGTGACCGCCGAAGATGCGATCTGGACCGTCGCCACCGGTCAGCTTATCGTCACCCAGACCACCCTCAATCGTTACGCCGGTGTAGCCGCTGTAAATGCCGCCGATTTTCACGCGGTCATTGTCCGCGCCGCCACGCAGAATATAGCTGCCGGATTCCAGCATCGACGAATCGACGTTGATATAGTCCTCGCCCGCTCCGCCGTTGATCAGGATGCTCGTCAGCCCCTGAGCCGCACCACCGCCGTTGTTATCCGAATCGCCTGTGCTGTTAAAGGTGTCGTTTCCGGCTCCCATGTCCATGTCGATGTTTTTGACAACTCCGTCCAGACGCTTAAAGTCATAAACGTCGTTGCCTGACGTGCCCGTCGTTCGGATCGTGTCGACATCAGAATCCAGATACACCTGAACTCGCAAACCATTGCTGACAACGATGACTTTTCGGTCGCCATCGGGATACGCCGTACGCAACGCCGCCAATTGGTCACGCAACGCAATCTCTTCGGTCAGTGTGCTGTACTCGGGATCAAAGTAGCCATTCGTCAGCAGGTACGCCAGATCCAGATCATCGTTAATCGGAAGTGCTTCCACCTTGTAGGCATGGCGTGCGGTGCCGGGGTTGTAAGTTGTTCCGTTGGAATTCTGATAGCTCAGCGTCAAAACCTTATCCCCGTTCAGATCAACGGATGTCTGCGCGATGCTGGCAGGAGCTTCGTGAATACATTCCCAGTCAAACTTCACGATGATTTCATCAACAAAGCGTTCGCTCGCCTTGAACAGCGTGATTGTGCTGAATCCAAGGTCGAGACCAATCCAAAGGTAAGCCTCAAGGAAGACCTTCAACTGGCCATCCACGTCAAACAAACATTCGACGCCGTGCCCCAGACGATCGAGCAACTCGCTGCCGTACAGTTTTCCATCGCCAACCGGCAGATCGTTTACGATCTGTGTCTCGAAGTCGTTCAGGTCAAAGTTGATTGTGGCTTCAAGACCGCCGCGAACGCCCGCTTCGACAAGTCCGCCGATACCCAGGCTCACACTGGCGCCAATCGCGGCATTCAGCACAAGTTCCGGTTTGTCGGCGGACGTGTTTTCCTGTCCATGGTCGTCCAGATAAAATCCGTTGAAGATGCGCCACGACTCGGATGGATCGAAGTCGGTATCCATCCATTGTCGCAGCCCTCGTGTGTCGAATCCGAAGTCAAAATTGGTAGTCACCCCAACGCTGCCAAATAATCCGACATTCAGGCCGGCGAACACTGGAAATGACCGTTGGTATTCGAAAAACAGATTCAGGTCTGGCAGGTCGTACCAGAACAAATCCACGTCGCCGCGTCCCATGATGAAGCTCAACAGAGACGCAGGATCTTCCAGGACCGGAATCGTGAAGTTCTTTTTCGGCGGTTTCTTTTTGCCCTTTGTCGCGGAACTGGTTGTCAGCGAGTTTCCGTCCAGGCCTTTCTGATCCGGACCCGCGAGAATCTTCTTCTGACCCGCCGTCAGTGCACTGTCATCACGGCCAGTGCTCGCGGTATCCGCTGCAGACAAATCCGCATTTGGGTTCTTTGCTGACGCCTCGGTAAGATGGAACGTGCCAAAGTTAATGCTGCCCGCAGACGCCAGTTCATCAACGGTATCCAGGAACTTGATCGTACTGTCAAGCACCTGCAGCACTTTCGTCATTGTTTCCACGACGCTGGCGGGAAGACGCAGGCGAGCAATATCGATAAAGCGAATTGGCGGGCTGGCGATGCCTCCCAGTGGAATCTCCATCAACAGCAAGTCGACCACCGGCTTCAGCGGCGTCACGATGTCATGTATTGTGCTCAGCGTGTCGGCCAGGAAGCTCTTGAACAGTGTGCCGACATTCAGCGTCACATCCTGCAACACGACATCCGGACTGCCAAATTCGATGCTGGCTTTTCCGTTCGTGGACAGCGTAACATTGCCCAGCATCTGTGTGTAGTGGATCGTCGTTGAGACGGATGGCAGAAAGTTCCCTGCGGTCGTTTCAACTCCAGCGACAAGATGCGCCTCGGCAAACGCCGACGCATTCATCGCGAGAGAGACGCCTTCGCCGATCTTCCATTTCCCGTCGCCGTCGGCGTCGCGAATATCCAGACCGAAGTGCCCCCACAAGCCGGTTCTTTCACCAGCAGCCGTGGATTCGGTGAACGTCATCTTCAGGAAGCCAAGTGTTCCGGTTGCGGTTGACCCGTCCGCCAGTTCGGCTGACACATCCAATGCAAGTTCTTCACCGGCCGTATTGATGCCTTTGGTGTCAACAAAAAAGCCGATCTGTGGCACGGCCGTCTTGCTGACATTGCCAATCCCCAGACCGATGCCCATCAGGTAATCAATATGGGCCTGGAGTTTCGCATCAATCTCAAGGCTGACACCGGGAATCCCTGCGCTGAAATCGATCGGAAGTTCGCCATCGACCAGCGTGCCGCCAAACATCAGATTGAAAGTCAACAGACCGTTGGCTGTGAAGTCAACCTGAATGTCATTCGCGCTGGTGGGAATCTTCACGACCATTTTACCATTGGCGTCGTACTGTTTGGCTCCGAATTCGTCGAGGTCCGGCACAACGAAGGCAAATAACGATCCACCAACTCCGTTGGTCTTCGCACCGGTGCTGTCGTTCAGTGAATCAAAGCCGTCAAACAGGGCCTGACGAATTTCATTCAGGACACTGTCGATGATGCTGTTGGTCCCCTGGTCCTGGAGCCATTTTCCGAACGAACCGTCCGCGTAGGTTGCTCCGGTCTTCGTGCCGAGCACGCTGCTGCGAATGTCGCGGAGTGCGTTGGCAAAGCTGTCAAACGCGCTACCGCCAATAATCGGCAGGGAAATAGAATCGATGCCGTCGGCAACTTTGTCGATGCCGCTGAAGAAGCCTTCCATCCCGGAAAGCACATTCTCCGCATTGTCAATGTATGCGATGAACGCCTGGACGGCATCAAAGTTCATACTGACATTCGGCAGAGAATAGCTGTAGCTTGTCTGCAGCGTGAAGTTCTGATCAATGGAAAACGCAGCTTCGGCATGCAGTGCGTTGTCAGCGATCCCGTTTCCATCCAAATCCTTTGTGCTCCCCCCAAGCGGCATAGAGGCGGTGGGGAAGAAGATGGGCAGATCAACGGCGGCTGAACCGGACAATTCGGCCTGAAAGGCAGTACCGATCGACATTGGGGAAATGCGACCGTCGCCGTCAGAATCGGCTGCGGGATCACCGAGATTGGCAAAGAAGTCAGCCTGAATATGAGCCGACCCGTCAATAATATTCAGTCCCAGCGCCGGCAGATCGATTGGCCCAATCGCTGGCAAATCAATCGACAGCTTCGCATCGATATCCGGAGCCACACCAGAGGCATGTGCAGTGACGCCGGTTTCTGCATCGACGTAGAACGATGGATCAAATACGTTCGAAAGATCAAAGCCGAATCCGAGATGCAGATCGACATTGGCACTTAGATTGACCGGAGCTGTCAGGCTGATATCCAGAAACTGAGCTGGATCGAAGCCCAGCCACTGCTGCAGATTCAATTGCTCAATATCGAGCTCAAGGTTGTAGGTCCGCGTAATTGCCTGTTCCAGATCGAGATCAAAGTCAAAGGCACCGTTGTCGTACGACAATGTCACGAGGTTCACTGTGTTCGGCAGGCTGAAGAAGCTGCGAAGTTCCGCGTTGAGTTGATCCTGCAGCTCGCCGATGTTGCGCGCGGAATCCCGCACGGTATGAATCGCGTTACCGAATCCAGCGGCAAAGCTGACAGCTCCATCGCCTAACATGTCGGCGAGGCTCACACCCAGCATCGGAATGTCGTTGTAGAGTTCCCCGTCCCGAAGACGGAAGCGACTCAGGTTTCCGGATGCGGTCGTCGCGCCATCACGGAGAGTGACGTTTGTCTGAACATCCGCCGTCAGCTGATTGACAGCCACATCGTCGGCATCGTAGGTCGCGATAAGCTTGTATTCAGCGATACTGTACGTCTGCAGTTCACTGGCATTCGGCCCCGTCGCCAGTTCGAGCCCCCAGACAGTTCCCGCCGTGACAGTCCATTCCAGCAGTCGCAGTTTGTTGCCGTTGGTGTCTTCCACAACTTTAGAGTTTTGAACGCCACTGGTCATCGTTGGCGTGAAGCCGCTGGTCAGCGTCGTACTTGTACCCCAGATTTCGTTGTAGACTTTGAGCTGCCCGCCGGTGAATTCACCGGTGGCTGCATCTACGGCACCACCCACGATCGTACCGAGCACTTCCGTATCTGTGCCGATCAGATCGTCTGCCGTATCTTCGAGAGCGGCCAGGATTGTGTCGAGCGACAGGCCGCTGAACTTCAACAGGTCGGACATTCCGGTAATTTGAATCGACGACGGAATGCTCGTCAGGAATGCTGCAATTGAGCCGCCCGGCTGCACAATCGCGCTGGTAGCGGTGATGAATCCAACCCCGTCGTTCACACCCGCCAGCAATCCGTTCCAGGAGACTGGCAGCACAATCGTGTACTGCGAGTCTTCACTCATGGACGCTGTCAGACTTGTCAGCAGCGTATAAGCATCGCCGCCGGTTTCGAGTTCATCCTGAGTCAGCTTGTGATCCAGGCCCACACCAGCGGACAGTCCAATCGACAGCACCGCGTCGTTGGATTGTAGTCCGAGCGGGCCGAGATTAATGCCGAAGTCCATCGTCTTGATCAGTGAACCATCGGCAGCATCCGAAGCGACGTCTTCGCTGACGACAATCGTCGTCGTGTCGCTGTAGACATCGTAGGTGACGGAGTCCACGGTGTAGATTTCGTTGTTGCCTGTCGATCCGGAAACGGCGATGCGGTCACCAGCGACAAAGTG
>JAGQQS010000590.1 GCA_020426105.1 Planctomycetaceae bacterium | reverse complement strand
CCCAGACGCTGACCGGCAGCATCGTAAAAGTAACGATCACCCGCGTTTCCGGGCATGGCCGCAAAATTGAGTTCCACTCCGAAATGCAAAGGTACATTCTTCGGAAACCCGATCACTTGATACTGAACAAGCATCTCGTTCGGCCGATCCGACGACAGGACAACGATCTTCATGACCTCACCGGTCAGTCCACTGACGCTTCCCGTACGTCGCATCTCAACCGCAATCTTGTGTTCGCCCTGGCGCACACTGCCTTCGTAGACACCTGTGGCAAAGTCGCCGATCACCGCGCTGCCACGACGAAATTCGGCGGACGCGGCACCGGGTTGCAGAAACAGATCTACCAGACTTTTTCTGGGCCACTTGTCGTAGCTGATCTTCTTTTCCAGGCCTGGCTGGCGAAACTTGATCTCTTTGGAGACGGCAGCAAGATCTGCATCTCCTTCAGAGACGACGTTGCTGGCAAAATCAATAATGCGCTGATGATAAGGTTCCGGACGGCGATTCAATGTTGCCAGTACGTTGACTTCGCTGGCCTTTAGATCCAGTTCGTAGAGATGTCCGCCAGTCGCGGGTGACAGCATCGCAACCATTCGATGGTTGCTGAGTTTTACCTCCTGTCGGGCATCCAGATTAAAATCATCAACGGCTACGTCCACCCAGGGGATGTCGCCATGGGTGACGCGATCCATCAGCACCTCGGCGCGAATCAATTCCCTGTAAACAGCGTTCCGCAGATGCGGCAGGTACAAACCTCCAAATGCACCGTGCCAGTAAGAACAGTTGCATTGACCACGGTACAAATGAGTGACGGCGTCTTCCAGAAGTTCTCGCTCATCGTCCGACAGCCCCGTGTCACTCCGCATCGATGCGAGCCGATTGCTGACATCGATCATCCGCGCGTACATTTCATTGCTTTCCGGATACCGCGTCCGGAAATTCCGCCAGTAGCCGCCGCGGGTGAAACGTACCAGACGCTGCCATTCTTCATTCTCCGGATGGCGTCGCGTCAAACTGACGAATTCCTTCTGGGCCGTCGGCGGGAGTACCCACTCGGTCATTTCGCGGTAACTGGCATCCGGCAGATACGTGCGCCCGATCGGAGCAACATGGTCCAGAATTCCGGACGGAGTCGTGACATTCAGCCATGATGAATTATCGCGGAGCAAATCCAGAAAACGTCGCAGCCAGCCGTCTTCGTAAACGTGCTGGTGCGTCTCCGGCCACGAACCAAACTTCTCGCCGTCATCGCCAAATACGACAACCGGATTATCAAACGTCTGCGCGATTTCCTGCAGATATACGATGCATTCTTCCGGTTTTCCAAATGGGATCAGGTACCGCAGACGTTCACTGTCCGGAAACATGAAGAGAACTCGTCCCTCATCTTCCGTTGAGTAATACCCCATGAGTTCGTTCTGCGGAATGCCGGCACAGCGAAAGTGATAATCATCGACCATCGTGTACTGCAGACCGGCGGCAGTGATGTCCCCTGCGAACGACTGTTCCCAAACTCGCTCCGGCAGCCACAGACCGCGCACTGTGGTCTGAAACAGATCATTCAGATGTTCCGAATATCGCTGAATCTGGCCAATCCGGTCTCGGCGGGGAATGTTGGAAAGAATGGGTTCATAAAACGCACCGCCCATGATTTCGATCTGCGACGAAGCGACCATCTGTCGCACACGATCGATGTATTCCGGATGTCGGACCTCCAGCCATTCCAGCAGACTCCCGGATGTATGCAGACCGAATGAAATCTCCGGATAATCCTGGAGTACATCCAAAAACGGCAGATAGCTGTCACGATATGCCTGTTCAAACACTCCGTCGAAATTACCGACCGGCTGGTGATTGTGAAATGCCAATACCAACCGTACAGAACCCGCCATGGACATGACTCCCAAACTCTGCTGAACTAATTCGCAAAACGCAACAGCCGAAATTCAACTCAATCGTCACGGATCCTGCAGACCCCACCCAAGAAGCCCATTGACCAGTGCTTTGTCGAAATCAAAAAGGGGGATGAATCGTAGTGAATGAGGCCATGAGTCCCTGCAGTTGCAGGGCTGACCGGGACTCGTCGCCTCGTCCACTGCCCTAAATTCTTTTTTGACGGTGCATTTGACGATGCACTTGTGTCTGATAATTTTTGCTGAGGCAAATGCAGCGCTATTAAACGGAAAGCCATTGATGATGAAGCGAGTTGATTTTATCAGTGCCGCCGCGCGGCTGGAAGATGCATTGAAGGAACTGGAAGCAGCCTGGATGGCAACTCGGGAACACTGGAACGATTCGATCAGCCAGAAGGTGGAAGATGAGTATTTGATGCCGCTGCATGCTCAGGTACGCACCATGCTGGATGGTGTCAGCAAGCTCTCTGTAAAAATGCGAACGGCCGAACAGGACTGTCTGCATCCGCGGGAGCGAAACGCGACGTTGTGACCCCGCGCGTTCTGCAAGGATTGCCTGCGACTCATTCCTGCGCTTCGAAAATCAGCGGCGTCGGGGAATTGGGCGGCGCGACACGAAACCGCATGCGTCCATCGAGGACACTCCGCAGCAGATCTCCGAAAACTTCTCCGCGCCAGCCATCCAGCAGTCGCGGTGGCCCTGTCTTTTCTCCGCTTCGGACGGCGCGTACCAGTTCCGTCAAATCGCGGTTGGTACCCACGAGGGATTGAGCGACATCGAGTTCCGCACAAACATTTCCAAGGGCAAGTCCCAGAAGTCGCGAAATAACCTGCTCATCGGAAGAGTATTCATCTCTGGATCGCTGCCGCGGCGGAAGTTTTTCGTCGGGAACCGCACAGGCTTCGTCGATCACAGCGACGATGTCGTCGAGCCGTTTTTTGTATTCGGGGCGATTCAGATCGCGTGTCGCCAGCGCCTGCTGCACCGTCCTGGGGCGTCGCTTCGCCAGATCGATCAACAGATCGTCACGCAGAACGCGGCGAGGTGGCCGATTGCGATAGGCCGCTTCTTCTTCACGCCATTTTGCTAATCGCTGCGCCACAAGGAGTTCGCGTCGGGGAAGTTTATGAATCCCGGAGACACGTTCCCACGGTGGTGTTCGCTCTTCTTCGAAAATCTCCTGACACATGCGGTCGAACTCAGCATGAGCCCATTCCAGGCGACCGCACGCCTGGAGAGACCTGCTTTGCCGCTCCCAGATCTCCGGCAGGAATGCAGCGTCTTCCAGGGCATAGTGAATCTGTTCGGGCGAAAGGGGACGACGCAGCCAGTCCGTGCGCGTCTGATTACTGGCCACGCGTTTTCCCAGAACTCGTTCGACAATGCCAGAATAGGAAAGTGGGTAGCTGCGTCCCCGCAGACCCTCCGCAATCTGAATGTCAACCAGCTTGCGGGGAATCAGCCCACACATCTGCACACAAAATTTGATCTCGGCCTGACCACCATGCACGATCACAGTAGTCGAATCGTCGGCCATAATATCCCACCACGAGGTCAGCGTGGTAATTGCCAGAGGATCGACCGCCACGCAGCGTTCGGGTGTCGCAAACTGCAACAAGCCCAGTTCCGGCCGGTAAGAGATATCGGATACAAATTCAGAATCAAACGCGACGATTCCACACTGTCGAATATGTTCGCACAGTTCGAGAAAGTCTTCGTGATAGGTCAGGATCTGATTTTCCATTGCGAGGATCGATTATGTCAGTATCAAACGGAGGTTCTGAAAATTCCGGGTAAAAATGATCGCCGTTTCAGGCACGCGAACGCCCGAGCCGTTGGGCAGCGCTGTGAAGCATTTGTCGAGGCACATGTGAATCGTGTTAACGCAGGTGGAACCAGTGAACGACGCGAGCGCTGGCCCACCGGGGTACGGTTCCATGGTGGACGAGCGCGGCCAGGCAGCCGCGGATTCCACCGTATCTGCGATTCTGCAAACACCAAATACACAGGAATTAATACTTCACAGAGTTGCCCGTTGGGCCGCAACCTGTTCCGGCGACGTGTTGTATAGCAGGTTCTGCACCTGAGAGTGAAGCACAGACTGTCATGTTCCCGACCGGTGGCCCTGAAGTGACTCGAATTCCCCGCTGCTGCTGCCCTTCAAGGCAAACAAAAACACCCCGGGAATTCCTTCCCGGGGTGTCTTATTCAGTTGAAGATCGATGCTGCGGTCACCCACACCGTCGATTTACTTTAACTAGTTGCAGCC
>JAGQQS010000589.1 GCA_020426105.1 Planctomycetaceae bacterium | reverse complement strand
AATTGCGGCGCAATCCCGGAAAACCTCGTGGAAAGCGAATTCTTTGGCCATCGCAAAGGTGCATTTACCGGAGCTGATTCCAATCGTGCAGGATTATTTGAAGTCGCAAACGGCGGAACTCTGTTTCTCGACGAATTAGGTGAACTCGATAAATCAATGCAGGTCAAGTTGCTGCGTTTTCTGGAATCCGGTGAAGTGCGGCGGGTGGGTGACAACGAGCCGTTCCGTGTGGATGTACGAATTGTCTGCGCCACAAATCGTGAGTTGCAGCAAATGGTGTCGGAAGGCCAGTTTCGCGAAGACCTGTTCTTCCGGGTTAACACGTTCGAAATCTATCTGCCGCCGCTCCGCGAACGTATGGACGATATCCCATCGCTGGCAATGCACCTCCTCGCGCGACATCTGAAACGCGAGACGGTTTCTCCCGATATGCTGCCTCCGGAGACGATAAAGCTGTTGCAGGCTCACCACTGGTCCGGGAATGTGCGTGAATTGGCGAATGTCCTTGAGCATTCAGTGATCTTGTCAGACGGCGTTACCATTCGCCCCGAAGATCTACCGCGAAGCATTAATCGTGACGTGGCCGCCGCAGTGGGAGCTCCCCCGTTCGCGTATCCCGCGCCCACTGCTGATTCGCCGACGATCGCGATGAATGCTCAAAACTCCCTCTTCAGCGGTGAACCCAGGACGCTGCGGGAAATGGAGGAAATTATGATCTTGCGGGTGTTGGACAAATACCATGGGGACAAGCCACAGGCGGCGAAGGAATTGGGGATTGCTCTGAAAACGCTGTACAACCGCCTGAGCCAAATGGGGCCACAGCGAGACGCGGGCTAATCGTTCGGAGCGTGCGTCAGCCCACGTGTACGATGGCTGGCTTTAACCTTAGGCGAACGGGTAATGACAATCCGCTGATGATTGGCGATCGATCACGAAAAATCAGGACATTTGCGTATTCCGCTCGGATCACGAGGTCCTTTGATCCTCGCCTTTGATCCTCGCCACTGATCTGGAAGACGGCCGGGCAGTGGTCGCATCCAGCCAAATGACATTTGTCGTTGTCGCGCCAGTGTGCGGTGGACTGCGACATGCGGTGTTTCGTACTGGTGGGCTGACGCCACACAGCTCGTCGAATACAGTCTGACTGGCACGTCACTTGCACATCGGCAGGGATATCGGCATTCTGCCGTTTGGGCAGCGTGGTGCAGGGCGAAGGTGAGGTGATCCAATGTTTATGATGTTTGACATGAAGTACATCCTGTTCGTGTTGATTCCCGGGCTGATCCTGTCCGGTGTGGCCAGTATGCTTGTCAAATCGGCATTTGCAAAGTATTCGCAGGTCGGAACGCGCCGCGGTTACACGGGTGCTCAGGCTGCTCAGAAGTTGATGGCGGACGCCGGAATCCTGGACGTTGAGGTTGTCCCGACAAATGGGTTTCTCAGCGACCACTACAATCCATCCACAAGAACACTGGCATTGTCCGAGCAGGTTTATGGCAGCAGGTCCGTGGCTGCGATCGGTGTTGCCTGTCACGAAGCGGGCCATGCCGTTCAGCACGCCCGTGGCTATGCACCACTTGGGCTGCGATCTGCGATTGTGCCCGCGGTGAGCTTAGGAGCTCCGGCGTCCAATTTTCTGTTGATGCTGGGGTTTTTTCTGCACAGTCAGCCACTGTTGGTTCTGGGGATCTTCGCCTTCTCGCTGATCGTGCTTTTTCAGCTCATCACGCTTCCGGTTGAGTTCAACGCGAGTGCGCGTGCGAAGCGTTTGTGTGTGGAGGCGGGCATCATTGATGCCGACGAACGCGTCGGCGTGGATCGCGTGCTGGACGCGGCAGCATTAACCTATGTCGCGGCCTTTGTCAGCAGCCTGCTGACGCTGCTGTACTACCTCTGGCGATCCGGGCTGCTGGGCGGCCGACGCGACTGATTTCCGATGGGTGGGTGAGTTTGTTGGTTTGGCTGATGTGTGTTAATTGACTCGGGAATGGCGCCGAGACCAATCATGCGCTGTACCCTTCCGGGGAATAGGCCATTCGTTCCTGCCTCTTATCTGAGGCCTCAGCGCATTACTCAGCCGGCGAAGTATTCAGCAGTCGTT
>JAGQQS010000588.1 GCA_020426105.1 Planctomycetaceae bacterium | reverse complement strand
CAGGACCGGCAAACGAATCGACTCAATCATTTCTTTCGCCCCAGGTGACCGTGCTGTCCGTCACCGGAAACTGGACGCCGGCGACGTTCTTTGCACAGGCTCCGGCAATTGACCCGGTTACCGGCAGGCTGACCTACAGGACGGCTCAGGATGTCAACGGCACGGCTGCCATCCAGGTCATTCTGACGGATACCGGCACTCCGGCAGCCTCGAGTCTTCCGCAGACGTTTGTCATCACCGTCAATCCAGTCAATGATGCTCCGAACTTTACCGTGACGACTTCTGACTCGCGGGTTGACGGCAGCGGAAACGTCACGACCGAGGAAGATGCCGGCGTTCAGAACATTAACTACATCGCCACGTCGAGTGCCGCTCGGGCGACGGCCCTGGATGAAATCGGCGGGCAGACACCGCTGGTCTGGAGTCTTTCGGCGGTGACTCCTGTATCCGGCAACCTGAACTTCACACAGCTTTCCCTGAACCCGGTCACCGGGGCGCTGACCTACGATACGGCTCCGAATACGGTCGGTTCCGCAACCGTGAAGCTGACGTTGATGGACAGTGGCTCCGGAGTGGCCCCGAATATCAATCTGGTAACCCGAGTCATCACAATTAACGTGACGAACGTCAACGACACTCCGGTTGCTTCAACGGGAAATTACGTCATTGACGAAGGCTATGGAATCACGCTCAATGCAACTGCCAGTGATGCCGATACGGTCTTTGGCGACACGCTGTCATACGCATGGGATCTGGACAACAACGGGACGTTTGAAACGTCCACCGGCAGTCTGCCAGGCCAGACCTTCAGTTGGGCATATCTGAGCAGCCTCGGCATCACCGCTCCGAGTGTCAGACCCATCCGTCTCCGAGTGACCGATTCCAGTGGTGCGGCAAATAACAGTGTCACCGTCACCGCAACACTCACGACTTTGATTGTGGATTATGGCGATGCACCGAACTCTTATGGAACGCTTAAGGCCAACAACGGAGCCGCACATACGCTGCTGACCGGTGGTCTGAAGCTGGGTGCCGCAGTTGATAAGGAAATAACCGGACAGCCGACGGCCAGTGCCGCCGGTGATGGCAGTGATGAAGACGGCGTTGCCTTCCCGATTAGCTTCGAATCGGTGGCAGGTCAGGCACTGCCAGCCTATGTGGACGTGACAGCGTCCGCTGCCGGTAAACTGGATATCTGGCTGGATTTAAACCGGAACGGAGTTTTCAATCACCCAACGGAACATCTGAACGCAGGGGTCAGCTACAACCTGGTACCCGGGGTGAATCGCATCAACTTCACGATTCCGGCAGGGACACCTGCGGGTGATACATTTATGCGTTTCCGGCTGAGTACGGCTGGATCTCTGTTGCCGACCGGGCGGGCGAACGACGGCGAAGTCGAAGACTACGCCGTGAAGATCAAACCACTGCCGGCGGCAGTCACGCCCGTGATTAATCGACCAATCGACTTCAACCTGTCCGATGGCAACATTCCGCAGACCAGCGATCTGACTCCCACAATTGCGTGGAGCCAGCATGATGCCAACGCCACCTATAAACTGGTCGTGACGAATTCGGCGAATGCTGCTGTCTTTACGGTGAACTCGACGGCATTCAACTCCGCTGATGTGCCGAGCAACCTGCCCGCCGGAATCTACACCGCTACGGTCACCGCGTACAACCGAGGCAATATTCCGGCGACCCCTGCTGCCTGGCAATTCCGGGTTGTGCCCCTGGCGATCGCGTCGCCAGCAGGCAGCGTCGGCTCGTCCCGCCCTGCCATCAACTGGAACGCCGTGGCAGGATCTAAAACCTACAATGTGGTGGTAGAATCACTGACGACCGGACTTGTTGTGATTGACCAGACAATTACGACAGCATCCGTCGTGGCCCCGGCGCTGCCAAATCAGTTTATACCGACCAGTGATCTGCCGCTGGGACGCTATCGCGTTCGTGTTCGTGCGACCGATGCCGCGGATCTGCCGGGAGACTGGAGTCCGGACGTGTTGTTCACGGTCACAACGGCTCCGGTTCTGACGGCCCCGGCTGCGTCAGTAACCGTGCTTCGCCCAACGGTGACCTGGAGCCCTGTGACAGGAGCAGCGTCTTACAAAGTCACTTTGACGTTCTTCACTGACAATGGTGTTGCGCCGGTGATCGCGACTGTGAGCGGCACCAGCTGGACACCATCGGCAAACCTGAAGCTGGGTGACTACCGAGTCACGGTCCAGGCGTTTAACGCGGCTGGCGAAAGCAGCGGGGTCAGCCAAGTCCGATCGTTCAGGGTACTCCCGGCTCCTGTCGCGAGCCAGCCGCTGGGGCGAGTACCCGACAACACGCCGACATTTGCCTGGGGTGCTGTTGCCGGAGCCGACCGTTACGAGTTGACCGTCTCTAAAAAGTGGGGCGCCTTTGATGTCGTGATCAACCAGACGAGTCTGACCACAAACTTCTATACTCAGCCAACGGCACTGGGACTTGGGCGATATACATACCGCATTCGCGCCGTCAACAATCCATCGAATCCGGCCGCCACCCAGGTCGTTTCCACCAGTGCGGGAGTCTATGAATTTGTCATTACCCAGCCTCCCGTCGTGACGGCACCTGCACTGACAACCTTCAGCAATCATCCCACCATCAGCTGGATCAATCCGCCAAATTCCACAGTAAGCGACATCTGGGTGGATGAGGTGGGGGGCCAAAGACCGTTCCTCCGCGTTAACGGCATTTCCGGAACTTCTTACACGCCGAACGAAAAACTGTTCGGTCTGGGAACGTATACCGTCTGGGTCAGGAGCTATTCCGACACCGACAACCCCGCCACTTCCACAGATGAAAGCGAGCGGAGTGACTGGAGCGTGGCCCGAACGTTCCGTGTATCGACACCACCGATACTGGTTGGCCCGATCGGGGCTACACCGGTCGCTCGGCCGACGCTGTCATGGAAAAGTGTGCCAGGCGCGTTGAACTATGAAGTCTGGATCGACAATGATTCCATCCCTCAGCGGAACCTGTTCGCTGGCCAGAACCCGAATCCCAACAAGGGCATCAATTCGTTGAGCTACACGGTCCCGGCCGATCTTCCGCTCGGAAAGTATACGTTCTGGGTCCGGGCGAATAGTGCAACAGGCGTTGTCAGCAACTGGAGTGTGCCGCAGAAGTTCGAGGTGGTGACGCCGCCGCTGGTGAACACCATCTCTCTGACAACTGATACAACTCCGACACTGTCATGGAAGACCGTAAATGGTGCTTCCACCTACGAAGTGTTCGTTGCGACGGCCGCCCGGCCTGGTGTTAACCTGTTGAGCTCCGGAAACAGCAGAACCACCGCCACCTCGTTCGTCGTGCCGCAGGCACTCAGCGCGGGCGATTACCGATACTGGGTTCGAGCATTGAACCCCTCAATCGGTGCTGTAGGCTTCTGGAGTTCGGCAGAAAAACTGACAATTTTCGGCCTCGCGCAGCCTGTGGCAAGTCTCCTTCCTCCTACGACGGACACGACCCCAACGTTGTCATGGCAGACCGTGACTGGCGCTTCCGGCTATGAAGTGTTCGTCGCGACGGCCGCCCGGCCCGGCGTTAACCTGCTGAATTCAGGCAACAGCAGAACCAGCAACACGTTGTTCGTCGTGCCCATCACACTGGCCAAAGGACAATACCGATACTGGATTCGGGCGTTTAGTTCCACTGGAGCCGTTGGCCCCTGGAGCCTGGCGCAGAATCTAACCATTGTTGACGCCGCTACCACGGCGCCCGCACCCTTGTCCACCGACCTGACCGAATTTGTCTGGACCGTCGTTCCTGGACTGATGCCGCGAGACATCGTGTCGGAATCAACTGTCAGCATGTTGCCCGCCATGGTGGACGAAACTCAGCCTCAGCCCGAAGAGGTTCAAACCCCGGATGCTGAAGTGAACGTGCAGCCAATCGCGACGGCGACAGGCCTCGTTCCTGCTGCTGACGCCGTTCTCCCGACGCAGACGGATACTGTCCTGTCGCAGTGGCACCAACAGGCGTGGTGGGAATCTCGACAGATGACCGAAAAACGATCGGAAGCCGGGGAAAAGACGTCCGCTGCCGGCTTTATGGCGGCACTCTTCGCCTTGACACCTCGATGGGTGCGAAGCCGCCGGGACGCATAAAGTCGGATTCGACGAGTCGCACCCGGTACCGCGTATCCTGAAAACGGGGCTCATGGATGAGTCCCGTTTTTTCCGTTATATTCCGTGCCGGTGCGTTGGTGCCTACGGCTCAACGAAGCCGCGCTTCCTGCCCCTACTCTCACCAACGCGAAGAATCAGGCCGTCATGCAAGTCACCATTACAGCTGTTGGGCCCGACAACAAGGGTCTCGCTGACCCGATCATTCACTACGTCACCGGGGCCGGCGCGAACATCTTTGAAATTCAGATGTACG
>JAGQQS010000587.1 GCA_020426105.1 Planctomycetaceae bacterium | reverse complement strand
GAAAAACGATCTGGACTGTTCCAATTTCCAGCAGCAGATTCTGCCGAAAGAAGAACGTTGCAGGCGTTGCGAGTGTTTTCACCGGCGTAACCGTCAAAATCGACGTTTTCGGAACAATTGGAGCAAAGTTCAAAGTCAGGCAGCGACGATATCGACGATAGCGGACTGTGTCTCAGACATGGAACCGTTCTGTGCGCGGCATCGCTGGATGCAGCGGCGGCGTTGAACTGCCAGGAGGGCACTTCAACGAATATGCTTTGTTGCTCTGACTCTTTTCATAAGGTCCGGCTCGAATGAACCGTCCGAACCTGCTCAGTCTTGCCGCAACTGCGGTGCTTCTCAGCATAGCTTCTTCAGAAGCCCTGGCTCAGTCTTCACCTCAGTATTGTCCGCCACCTCAAGGGCATCCGTCTCTGTTTCAGGTGCCGCGGAGTCAATATCAGGCTCCTGTTGTTGATCACTATGTCGAACAGGCTCCGGCTCTGTGGGATGAAAACCGTCCGATTGAGCACTTCCTGCATGAAGTGGCATCACGGAGCTGGCTGCGTCTGGAGTTTATGCAGTGGTCTTTCCAGGATCCGGGTGGTGGCACAATTGGCGCGCCTGTCCTTGGGTTACAAAGAGTCGTCCCAAACAACAGTGTAGAAGGGATTAACTCACCCATTGACATCAACAATAATCTTAACGGCGGTGCTACGGCGGGACTGACGTTGTTTCCGCAATCGAATTCGCTTGACCTGACCGATGCGCCCGGCGTGCGCGGTACGCTGGGGGTCGCCATGAATGGTGGTGATCTGGAACTGAGTTTCTTTGGTTTTGAGCAGAAATCAAACACCGTGGCATTCAATGATATTGACGGGCCGCGTCAGACATTATCGACAGTTCTTGCGGGAACAGGAACCACACTCGACCCGACGCTCGGTATATCTACCAATCCGAATTACGCAATTCCGCTGCTTACCAACGGCTCAGCGACCAATGTTGCAGGCCTCAATTCACTGGTCTTCGACAAGACATTCCGCGCAGACTTTTCATCTCAATTGTGGGGAACTGAACTGTCATTCCTGACGAATCGCTACGTCCCCGGCGACGGCTTTGGGTTCCAGTGGCTGGGCGGGATGCGATACACGAATCTCGACGAGAACTACGATATTCGTGGAACCTTCGACGGCGGAGCTGCAGGTGTTGATCGAACCAGCAACATCAATTCGGCAGTCGTCAATAATCTCTATGGACCGGAAGCCGGTGCAAGATTTTCGCTCAATTCACGCTGGGTTACTCTGAGCGCTACCCCTCGCGTGATGCTGGGACTCAACGACTATTCGGCCTCGGTATCGTCGGACGTCCTGGGAACCGGTCGCACGACGTTCGACGATCGAAAAATCGACTTCGGATCGATCACACAGATAAACCTCGCTGCCGAAGTACACTTCAACACGAAGTTTTCGATGTTCGCCGGGTACGATTTCATGTGGATCCCCCGCATTACTCGTCCGCATGAAAACATCTATTACAACAGCACTCCAGGCGGGGCCGCTGGCTTTACACCGGACATCCGTCAGCACGTAAACTACTCCAACTTTTCAGCAAACGGATTCAGCCTGGGTGCTGTGTTCCGCTACTGAGCTCTACTGTCCGTTCAACAACGCGGGATGAAAGCCGCGGCCGAGGGGCGTAAGGTCGCGTTGAAATATGACGCGTGGCGGGTTTTGGGTCGCATCGATCATGGCTTCCAGACGAGTCGTCGGGCCTCCCTGATCGAAGTGCCCCAGGGCCTGAAAGCTGAAGACATCACCGCCTGTCGTCAACCACGGGCCCAGCCGACGGAAGGTGTTCAGGTCCACAACACTTTCGCCAAGCAGCCATGTCGGTGAGCCACGGACAGCCATGACACTGGAAGCCACTCCGCTGTCTTCAATCGGGGGGCGCATCGAGACAATCATGTCTGCCATAGATTCCGTCATATCAGGAATTGCCAGCAATACTTCGCGGCGCGCGATGTTGATGTTAATTCTTCCATCAAGTACCGCATCATCGACATGCGTAAAAGAGTCCTCGAACGCAGGCATCTTTTCAAGCAGATTACCCGATGTCCACGGACTGGTCAGTGTCTGAGGAGTGTTGTTGATTTCGGCTTCAACCTGAGCGTCAATGACGTCATAAATCGACCGGAATGAATATGCCGAGACCTGATTGAGATTCATGCCATTGCGGGTTATCGAAATGCCTTCCTGGCTGGTAAGGCTGCCGGAGATCGCCTGGGCCAGTTCCTTCTGATCAACCGTCAGACTTTTCACCGTGGCCGGATCGGCGTTCTCATTTCCCCACAGGCGGTAGGCGACAATGAAGGTCGCTGTTTCTGTGTCAAAGGCCTCTTCAATCTCGTCAAACAATTCCGTCAGAATCGTTCCGTTGATGTTGATTTTTTTTTCACCCATCGAAGTGGAATTGCGTTCCTTGCTGGACACGGTAAAGAATTCCCGAAACCCGATATCCAGGATCCCGTCGGCGTTGTCGTTGGGCAGCGATTCGTTTCCGTCGTCTTCATTGGGATCCAGCATACCATTGCGATTGGCATCTTCGCCGTAGTACAACGCCGGCGTAATTCCCTGAATCTGCAATAGCTCCTCGATCGATTCCATGGGAGCATTTCGCGCGGAATAGGGGACGGCAAGACCCTGATAGTCGGCAGACTCAGCTCCTCCGACGCGGCGTTCCTCGTCGCTGTCGATCCAGTCCATGATCGCGTTGGCAATATCCTCCGTCATACCTGGTATCCAGGAAATCGCATCGTACGGAGTCGTAGAGTCATCGTCGTCACCTTCGAATTCAGTCAGACGATTGATGTTGAATCTGGCGGTCTCTCGCGCCAGGCCGAAGCGTACTGAGGTCGCCTGAGCCGACGATAATTCGTTCGGAACAAGGATTGAAAAACGGCACTGCCCGCGCGGGTTATCGACTTCGGTCATCATATGACCACGAAACAGTGCCGGATTGTGAAACACGTCCTGCGTCTGTTCGGTCTGCAACTGCCCGATCTGGATGGCTGCATACTCAATGGCAGACTCCGCGGCCATGCGCGCTTCAATGTCACGGCCGTACATCATTGTTGCTTCCTGCTCGACCATCATCCTGTTCGCGTACGACCAGGCCGCAAGTGACAGCAGAATGACCACGATGGTGACGACAAGCAGCACAAATCCACGACGTGTCAAGCCTGTCGTCGAAGACTGTCGGGGCGGCTTCAAGGGGATCACACGCGCGATTTTCATAACGCGGTCTCCCCGACGAAGGGTTCCGCAAGCGGGAGAGCCACAACCATGCGATGCGTTGTCTCTCCCAGCGCATACGGATCAGGGGCGTCGCCTGAATCCGCATTCTCACTTTCCGCACTTCGCAATGTCAGAATGATTTCAATGGCGACCGGTAACCCGTTCTGTATACCACTGTCCCATGTCTCCTGCCAGTTCGTTCCATCGTAGTAGCTGAAGGCGATGTGCGAGACTTCCTCGGCGTCAATCTTATCAACGGACGTGAACGTTTCTTCTTCACCGGACTGCACCGCGGTACTCATGCCATACAGATCACCCGTGATGCGCACCAGCCCGATCGGGCCACTTCGGGTACCGGCCAGGCGCTTCGCGATCGTGGAAGAAAGTCCGCCTGCCCCCGTGTCGGCGATGAGATACCGAACAATCATCAGATCACCCGTTCGTTCACTGGTCGACGTCAGGCTTTGAGCATCGACGTACGATAACGTTCTGTCGGGCCTGCTGATGTAAAGCAATAGATCCGTGGCCGAACCGACGAGGCCGCTGGTGTATGTTAACATGGCCGCCGTTGTGTCGCCGCCGGATACCGTTGACGACGCAGACCCCGTGGTTCCCGTTGGTTCAGTGCCTCCGCCCCCTCCCGTCGAACTGGCTCCCGGCGATCCTCCGGGTCCGCCGCCCGCACCGGATGCACCGCTGGCGCCACTGGAATTTGTGCCTCCCGATTGACTCATTCCGCCACCGACCGAAGTACCTGACGCAGATGTCCCCGTCCCTGTGTCGAGCGTTTTTTTTCTGACGAACACCACAGATTGAATATCCCGCGTCATCTGTCGCAGGAGCGTGCGGGAAATCTGTTGCCGCAGAATCTCTTCGTGACTATCGAGCTGCAGCTTAAAATAGATGTCCATCGCCGCGAACAGCGACACCATCAGAATGGAAGTGAGTCCAATTGCGATCAAAAGTTCGAGGAGTGTGAAGCCGCTCCGCTGTGGGCTGTGTTTCATTCTCCAGCCTCCGAAAGCGCGGCATCGATAAACAATTGAGGGTCACGCATATAACGTGTCAGCGTGAACGCCGCATTCGGCGTCTTCCCATCAGGCAAATGCTCGACCGTCACTGTGATCTTTAGCAGGCTTGTCGCATCTCCGCTTCCGACTTCAGCTGACCAGTGCCAGTTTCCAATTTCGTCGTCGGGAAATTTCTGGTCATTGGAGGATACGGCTTCTTCAATCCCGGCGACGATTTCTGCCATCTTTGCTTCACAGCGAAGCGCGGCTTCGGTCCTGAGTCGTGCTGCCGTTTCTGACAACTGGCCTGCATTCAGCAGTTGCATAATCGCCGTGAGCGCCCCCAGAAAGATAGCGACGGACAGCAGCACTTCGAGCAGACTCAGTCCCGCACGCGCCGCTGCTGAAATTGCAGGTTGTCGCGGAGCAGAATGACGTCTCATCACTCTTCCTCCATGATAAACACGCCGGACAGCGAGATTGTTCCTGTCAAGCCGCGGATCGTCACTTCACAACTGCGCTGCTGCTCATCGAGAACCCTGAATGATTTATCTTCCGCGCTGCCGTCAAAACGGAACAGGATCGGCATAGACCAGTTCTTTGAAGCCAGAGTCCCGGCATTTTCCAGATCGCCAAATGCGGGGCCTTCCAGTGTCTCGCCGCCGGACGTATCCCCCTGGCTGGTGCGCAGGAAGATGGTTTCGGGCAACTCCCCGGAGAGATACATGAATTCGGCGTCTTCACTGTCCGTGTCTGCCGAGTTTCCGATTGAGACGTTCTGCTCGGCCGGAATGGCGACAACAAAGTGTCCTCCGAGTTCGAAGCGAAAATGATAGTCGACTCCCGACTCAATCGCGTATTTCCGACATGCTGCGAGAACCTCCCGCACATCCTCGGCGGCCTCAAGCACACGACCACTCCGAACCCGGTCCATCATGCTGGGAGCCGCCAGCGCTGTGACAGCCACCAGAATTGCCACGACAATCATCAGTTCAAATAACGTGAAACCTGCGCAATGACGGTGGCGCGGCGAGACCTGCATTTGCCGGATTGAGATGTTGCAACAGCGTCTCATAATTCCTAATTCGTGCCGTCGGCGACCATGGACGTCCAGTTGTTGATGTCATCGCCACTGCCGCCTTCATCCTGACCGTTGGCACCAATTGACCACACTGCCGGGTTAAGTGCGCCCTGCTTCTTACTGTGGCCGTCTCCTGTCCATTCATACTGTAATACATGCCCCCATGCATCGGTGGGCGGCTCAGAGATATACGGACGCAGTTTACGGCCCTTATAAGCAGGAGGATTCATCATGGCCTGCCACGCTTCATTTCCGTTCCCTTTAAAGTAAGTCCCATCGTGGTCTGCGGCCCAAATACCAACAGGATTTTTTTCGATGCTTTTGATCGTCGCCATGGTGGTCTTTTCCATGGCTCCCTGCTGCTGGCCAATAAGATTCGGCACGACCATCGCCGCGATTACAAGGATGATGGCCAATACAATGAGCAGTTCCAGCAGCGTAAAGCCAGCTCGTTTCGGAGCGTCCGATGGATTGACTAAGTTCTTTCGCATGTTCCAGTTTCCAATTGAATTCGAAATTAATGCGGCGCTGTGCCGCAGATCTGTTGTCCCTGATTAGAGGGGCCATAAATTGTAACGGTTGTGACCCATCTGGTCTGTCATTTCAGGTTCCTGATCTTCAAACACCGTAACACCTGAAAATTGCCTGATTTTTTAGACTCTTCGTTAAAAAAGGACATTTATCAGGCGTTCTTCGACATTGTCATCACCGGTACCAGCAATGCCACAATCACGAATGTCACGATCGTGGCCATCACTAACAGCAACAAAGGTTCCAGCAACCGGACCCCCGTATCGATCCGTCGACTCGTTCGTCGCTCAAGATTGTCCGCGACACCAATCAGTACATTTTCCAGATTATTGGCTTCTTCGCCAACCGCGATCATCTCGATCAGATCGCGCGAAAACTGTCCACTGGATCGCAGTGGAACCGCGAGCGACTGTCCGCTGCTGACATTGTCCGCGGCATTCCCGATCGCCTCCGCCAGAATCACATTCCCGCTGGCATCTTTTGCGATTCGCAGCGACTGGAGAATTGGCACCCCGTTTTTCAGCAGAGTGCCCAGCATGCGGCAGAATCTGGCGACTGCGAGATTCTGCAGAATACCCCCCAGAATGGGAACCTTTAGTTTCCACTTGTCCAGATTTCGAGCTCCGTCAGCCGATTGAAAATA
>JAGQQS010000586.1 GCA_020426105.1 Planctomycetaceae bacterium | reverse complement strand
TCGATTTGCCTGCACCGTTGCGACCGATGAATCCGACTTTTTCGTTTTCGTACAAAGTGACACTGGCGGAATCGAGCAGCATCTGGTCGCCGAAACTCTTCACGCCATCAGTAAGTTGAATCAGAACGGACATAGGATCAAGAAAAACCTGTTTTTCGGCACAAAATCGAAGTTAAAAACGGCGGTTTACCCGCACTGTCGAAGTCCATCAAGGACGATCCGGCTGTTTTCCCGCCGTCGGGTCGGAATCGCCTGATTTTCGCCCGAATATCCGCGGCTGGCTGCGGTGTCGGGCGGCGAGAATTCCAGGGCTTCACCAATTTGTCGGATGTTGTTCCGTGCGGCAAATAAACATGCCCCCCTCGTCGACGAAGATCATACGGCTGGCGGCCGCAGGCAAAAGCGCCGAGGCCTGATCACTCGAATCCTGTGAATCGCGCGGTTGCCTCCAGACTCCCTTCCGTGTTGCTCCATTGTGCCATACAACTCCTGCTTGCGGACCGCAATTTGACTCAACGGATTTGAAAGCATTCTCGATGACTTCAACAAGCGACACGACAATCCTGATCTTTGGGGCCTCCGGTGATCTCACGTCCCGGAAGCTGATTCCCGCTCTTTTTCGGTTGTCACAGCAGCAGTATCTGTCTCCGCGGTGCCCGGTAGTCGGAGTTGCACGTCGTCCCAAATCGCATGATGAATTCAGAACAGAGATGCGTGACAAAGTCAAAGCACGCCTGGGGAACGATCAGTTTGATGCCGCAGCGTGGGACATTTTTGCAAAGCAGCTTTTTTATCAGCAACTGGACATTACCAACGCTGAAGAATACGCAACACTAAAGGAGTCGGTCCAAACGCTGGAAACGCAGGTCGGTGCCGGCAGCGATTCTGCCCGGATCGTATACCTGGCAACGACGCCGGATCTGATCGCATCGGCTGTCGAGGGGCTGCATGCGTCGCAAATGATACCTCCCCGGGAATTGGAATCACAACTGCGGGTTGTTGTTGAAAAACCCTTCGGCCGTGATCTGAAGTCCGCACAGGAATTGACGGTCGTCCTGTCACGTCACCTTCAGGAAAGTCAGATCTATCGCATCGACCATTATCTGGGCAAAGAAACCGTCCAGAATATTCTTCTGTTTCGCTTTGGCAATGCGATCTTTGAACCGCTGTTGAATCGCAATCATATCGATCACATTCAAATCACCGTCGCCGAAGCGCTGGGCATGGAAGGATCTCGTGGAGGGTACTATGACACTTCCGGTGCCATGCGGGATGTTCTGCAGAACCACGTGCTGCAACTGTTGTGTCTGATTGCCATGGATCCTCCGTCACTGTTTCAGGCTCGCGAAATTCGTGACGAAAAGATGAAAGTGCTGCAGGCCCTGAGACCGGGAGTCAGTGGCCCAGTTGGTAACTGGGCGATTCGAGGTCAGTACACCGCGGGACTCGTCGATCGCCAGCCAGCCCTGGCCTATCGTGAAGAAGACCGCGTCAATCCAAATTCAAATCGTGAGACATTTGTGGCAATGCGAGTCGCATTGGATAACTGGCGCTGGGCGGGTGTGCCGTTCTTTCTGCGAACCGGCAAGCGATTGCCGAAACAGATGACCGAAATTGCCATTCAGTTCAAGAATCCGCCGCTGAATTTATTCTCTACAGTGGAATGTGACGGTGATCTGTGTGACCTCGTGGAAACACGTCCAAATCAGTTGATCCTTCGCATTCAGCCTCAGGAAGCAATCTCCCTGAGATTCTCAACCAAACGTCCCGGGATGAACTATCAGGTTCAGCCGGTGTCGATGGACTTTGAGTACGGTGATCACTTTACAACCCAGTTGCCGGAAGCATATGAGCGTCTGCTGCTTGACGTGATGCGTGGTGATTCGACGTTGTTTACCCGCAGCGACGAACTGGAAGCCGCCTGGCGCTTTGTCACCCCTGTTCTTGATGCATGGGAAAGCAGCTCCTCATCCCCGGATCTCTATCCCGCAGGCACCTGGGGGCCGTCGTCAGCAGATCGACTGATTTCAGAAACAAAGGCGATCTGGCGCGCTCCCAGATAGTCAGAGACGCGGGTCGATCGAGGGGCTCGTGAGACCTGCCGCAAAAGTCATCCCGGAATTTTCAACGCGAAATCCGGCGATGAATTACGGTTTAATCGAGCCGATCATGGTCTTGCTTTCTGTAAACTCCGCAGTTTCTAAACTGGCAGATGACTCGTCCGCCAGTGGTTCAGTTGTCAGGTAGTCGATTTGATCGGTCCTGAATCGACAACGCTGCTCCATGATTCTGAAGATTTACGGATTTCGAGTCATCAAACAGCGGCCGACTTTCGATCGTTGCGACGCGGTTCCCCGGGTGACCGGGCGGCTGCCTTTTCTGTTTGCTCCCGATTCTCCAGGTCAAGGATGTAGAAACCTCCAGGTTGTTCGGCCGTCTCGGCAAACGGACCGGTCGTCATCTGTGTCTGCCCGTTTCGCACGCGAGCGCTGGTCGCAATCGGAACGTATTTCAGCGTCGAGAGCGTCAACATGACAATAGTCGTCGATACGCCGGCGTGGTAGAATCTGAAGCGTGCTCCGGATCACACGCATCGGGCCGATTCAGAAAAGTGGTCACAATTGGAGCAAAAAGATGTGTCGCGTGAAGTCCGCCGCGTTCCGACGTGAGCACGGATTCAGGCTGATAACATCGCAAACCTTTGTCTTCGAATCCAGCAGTCCCACGTATCTGGACCGGGTGGACAAGAATGTTTTCAGTTCGAACAAGCCATGGCCGTTCGAGACTACGACGGGCGGCGGTGAAATTGGCTTTTTAGTCTGGTGATATTTCGAGTGACAGATTCGATGGAAAGGAAACCGGTGAATATGAATTCTTTTCAGACATTACTCATTTTTGGTCTGTCGATCGCCGTGGCGTTACTATCAGGAGCTTTCAGATCGCATGACCTGTTTGCGGGTGAGCCGCCTGCCAAAGCATCGACATTTAAAATCGAAACGCCAAAGGGTGTTTGCGAAGCATTCACGCTGGACGCCACGGCGAACATCTGCGTCTGCGGGCAGACGAACGGTTCAATAAAGGGGTTCACGAATCAAGGTGGCTCCGATGCCTTCGTCATCAAGTGCGATTCCAACAATCGACAGCAGTGGGTTCTCCAGTGGGGGAGTACGCGGAATGATGTCGCTGTCAGTGTCGCGGCGGACGGTTGCGGCGGCGTTTATGTCACAGGAAACGCCAGCGATACTGAAATCGGGGATAGCGTGGGATTCATCGGACGAATTGATGCGAACGGGAACATGCAATGGTGCCGCGAGTGTACGGTCTTTGCGAAGTTGACAGTTTGCCGAGAAGTCTGTGTCGATCCCGATGGTTTTGTCTACGTCGTGGGGGATAGCCGACGCGACAGCGGAAGCAGCGTTTGCGGATTTGTCAGGAAGCATGCCGCAGATGGAACTCCAGTCTGGACGCAGACGATCGGAAATCAGACTTCGGCGCAGGCGATATTTTTGCGGGTAGCGACTGTTGACCGGAACGGGAGTTCATACATCGCCGGAGACGTTTTTGGTGGATTGAATGATGAACCGGGGTTCGGGCATTCCGACGGAATGGCGGCAAGTTATGACTCCGACGGCAACCTTCGTTTTGTGCGGCATTGGGGAACGACAGGTGACGATTATGTCAAAGGCATGTCGATTGACGATGACGAGAATCTTTTTGTTTGTGGTAATTCATTAACCACGGATAGACCTGATCGACTTACGGCAGAGGAAGCGTTGAACCGTGGCTCAGAGATTTTCGGGTCTGACTCCTTCGAGAGAGAGCTTAGTTCATTCGTGCGAATGTATGATCGCGGCGGAACTCTGCAATATGAACTGATCATCCCTGATCGTGAAAATGCATATCGAGTGGTCGCGGACAGCCGGGGCAGTTTTTACCTTGGCCGTGATCGCACATTCTCAAAACATTCGAGCTCCGATGGACAAGAGATTTGGCGAGACACACTGAACACTGGCCTGGGTGGTATTGTGGGCCTGGCACTTGACCAGAAGGCAGGTCTAGTCGTTATTGGCAGTGCTCCGCCAATCCGTCCGTCGGAATGGGTGGGACACGGCGGTATCGTCGTGCGTTATGCAAGAGAATGAGATCCACATGACATCACAAACATTCATCTTCGAATGCAGCAGTTCCACATATCTGGACTGCGTGGAAAAGAATCTGTTCGGTTCCAACAAGCCGTGGCCGCTGGAGATCAAGACCGGCGATTACGTGCTGCTGCATCACTACGAAATCGGCGGATTGCTTGGTCTGTGGCAGGCAACGTGTGACGGCGGGAAGAATCTGGTACCAAAGGTCTGGGGCGGCAAGTTTCCATATCAGGTCAAAGTGAAGCTGGTGATTCCGAAAGTGACCGATGTTCCGAAGTCGGTGCTGAAAAAGCTGGGAGTCGATGCCGCTGTGGGACGGTTCGATAATTGTGTGGATGAAGATATGGCGGAAGATTTGGTGAAGTCGTTGATGGGTGAAGGCAAGTAAACAAACGGAAAAGGAAGCCTGGAGTGTCTGAGGTATCAATTGGCAGTTGGGACGGAATTTTGAATGGTTGTCGCTCAGATCAGTGCGATATCCAAATGGAGTCGGTTATCAGTGCGGAAAGCGATGATCGAGGTGGTAGTCGTCCGTTTCATGTCGGCGCAACAAATGGACAGACATACTGGATTAAGCAGGTTGAGAATCCGCAGTCGCCCCGCGTGCCAATCACCGAGCATATCATCGCTGCTTGCGGGCGACTGATCGGAGCACCCGTGCGTGATTTTTGTCTGATTGAGATTCCCGCAGAATTTGATGGAGACCGGTTGTCGAACGGAACCGTGCTGCGAAAGGGAATTGCTCACGCCTCACTGAATCTGGAATTCGGCTATTCCAACAAGACATGGGGACCGGAAAACCGCGAGCGAGACGACAACCGCCGTCGCCATGCAGGCTACTTTGTATTCTTTGACTGGTGTTGGGGCGATGATCGTCAGTGGCTGTACGACACGACAGACGATTTGACAATGTATTCGCACGATCACGGGCATTTTTTGCCGGGCGCTCCGAACTGGACCTCAGAAAGCCTGCTTGATAACGTGGAAGTGGCTCATTCACTGGATACTTCACCCGACGGAATTGATTACAATGAATTGGAGCGACTTGCTGACGCTTTGGAGAACGTAACTCGGGAACAGTTGCTTGCAATTCTTTGTGCAATTCCAGCAAACTGGCCAGTGCAGGACTCCGAACTGGAAACGTTGGGATACTTTCTCGATAGCCGCCGACTTCCGGTGGCAGCGAGAATTCGACAGTTGGCAGCAACGCTCGCAGGTTAAACAGGACATAGGCTCATGCCAAAATATCAATATTCAGTGATTCGATTTGTGCCTTCCCCAACTCGCGGTGAATTCGTCAACCTTGGCATCATCGTCGGAAGTGATGCCACGGACGAGTGGACGATGGACCTTGTGGGCAAGAAGAATCGAGCCGCCAAACTTGACGATGCGGGAATTTTGCCGCTGGTCAGTACAGAATTGGAACGCTTGCAACTGCGGTTTCCGTCGGATGACGAAGAGACGCCATTTAACAATGGCCCGGAAATCAGTGAGGTGTGGCTCGCCGATATGGCGTCGCAGTGCCGAAACGTCGTCCAGTACACACCTCCGCAGCCAATCCTTGCCAGTGATGCGACGACCGCAATGGAAAAGCTCTGGACTATGTTTATCGTCGATCATGTGCGACAGAAACGCGAATCGCTGACGAAACATCAAATTAGAACGCGATACCTGAAGTCACTGCAACAGTTCGACCTCACATCGGATCACTACAAACCTAAAGCTAAGCTGAGCACTGGCCATAGTTCAACATCCGTTGATGTGGCTGTTTACAATGGAGTTGCCAAGCGGCTGACTCAATGCTGGTCGTTTCAGGTCAAGGATACGGAAAGTGTCCTGAACGAAGTGAAGGCCTGGGGATGGACGATGCGAGACTTGAGACGCTCGGGCGGAGAAATTCGGACCTCGACCCGGAAGATCATCGTTCCAAAAGAAGTCGAGCTTTCAGTCGTCTATGCACCAATGGCCGACGCAAAGGTGGATGAGTTCACCCAGGAAGCGATCGATGTCTTCAGTGATTCCGAGGTCCATGCAACGGCGATTCAGTTGGATGATCTGGAAGCTCACGCAAAAGGAGCAGCGGAGCTATTGGGAACAATCGGACCATAGTTTGGAAAAAAGTCCTACTGTGCCACGATATCTTCTCAAGAACGTAACGGAAGACTTTGGTCTGTGACAACCGCCGTCTGCAGGAGGAAGATTTGGCTCAATTTCGACTCAGTCCTGCATCCCGCAGGCCAGACAATGTCACTCAACGAATCTGTTGTCGAAGATGCCGCCATTTCATGGTTCGCGCAGAACGGATATACCGTCGGTCATGGGCCGAATCTTGCTCCCGGCGAACCCGGCGCGGAACGAGGTTCGTTTGCGGATGTGATCCTGAAGGGACGGCTGCAGGAGGCTATTCATCGGTTGAACCCGTTGATTCCTCAGGAAGCGCAAGAGGACGCTCTAAGCAAGGTGCTGCGACTGGAAGCGTCGACATTCGTCGGAAGCAATCGTGCGTTCCACAAGATGCTGCGTGATGGTGTCGAAGTCGAATATCAACGACCGGATGGATCGATTGCCGGTGATCACGTGCGGCTGGTTGATTTCTCAGACCCTGCTGCCAACGATTGGTTTGCCGTGCTGATGAAAAAGTATGAAGTGGCGTGTGACACCTGCATGGTTTCGACTGGAGTCTATAGACTGCTGGAAACGGCGACCAGAAGCTGAACCTGATTCCGGCCGCGCAAGAGCACGTTCTTCAACAGGAAGACGGCAAGAAGCGTTTTATTCAGGTGACGACCGAATTGTCACGCGCCTTCGCATTGTGTGCCGCCAGCGACGAAGCCACGGCGATCCGAGACGATGTGGCATTTCTTCAAACCATTCATGCAGCCCTGAACAAACAATCGTCCGGCAGCCGAAAGTCACCGGAGGATCTGGACGCTGCCGTGCGTCAGTAGGTGTCAAAAGCCATTGTGGCGGATGGGCAGATCATCGATGTCTTCACTGCGGCGGGTCTGAAGAAACCGGACCTCAGCATCCTGTCGGATCAGTTCCTGGCGGAAGTTCGCGGACTGAAGCACAGAAACGTGGCGGCTGAGTTGCTGGAGAAACTGCTGAACGACGAAATCAAAGTCCGTTCGCGGCGTAAGTTCAGTCACAGCTGTTTTCTGACAAGCTGAAAAAGACGCTGAATGGGTACCATACCCACGCACTCCCGCTTCCAGATTTTGCGGCAATTGCGGAC
>JAGQQS010000585.1 GCA_020426105.1 Planctomycetaceae bacterium | reverse complement strand
AAATATGCATGAGCGAGCGGTCGCACCGGATCCGGAAATTCGTGATGCGGCTTTGGCCTTTTCTGACTGGATCAGGACCGGAAGTGACAGAGCGCCACAGGCCGCGGCTCCCAGCTTAAGCATCGCATCGCGACGGTATAACATGCCTGTCTCCTGACGATCTCACGACGAACAGCTTTCGGACCATTCTTCCGAAACCAGGTTTCCACCTGCACATTCGGCGGCATTCAGTCTACCACAGGGATCTCGGTTCAGAAATCAGACTGCAGAGAATACGATGCCGGTTTTCACTGCAACCGGACTCGTTATTGACAGAATCCTTCGCGTTCCCCGGTTTTCGTGCGGCGCATCATGACTGATGATTTCGCAAAACTCAATCACTGTCTTCAGCAGATTGCAATCTTTGCCGACAACCTGCATATACTTCGCCCCGTGATTCTCGCATCGATCGTCAGCCATCCCGCAATAATTCCTGAGGAATACGAACCGTGAACGATGAGTTAAGTCCGTGTGAGTTGATCACGGTCGCCGGGCTGATTCGGCCTGACGAGATGGGCATTACTTATCCGCATGAGCATCTGTATGTTGAATCATTTGAAATATACCGGCGGCAAGGGATACGGTTATCTCCTCGAAGTTTTTGTGCCGCTGCTAAAAGAACGCGGTGTGACTGACGAACAGATTCATCAAATGATGATTGTAAATCCTGCGAAAGCGTTTTCGCGGAGGTGTCGGGATGCCCGCTGATATTTATGCACATTTTGGGATTCAACCGATCGTAAATGCAGTCGGCTATGCGACGAGAGTCTCCGGCAGTTGCCCGCATCCGGACGTGATTGCGGCGATGAGCGCCGCCAGCACGGAATACGTTGAGATCGATGATTTGCTGGCCGCCGCCGACAAACTCATTCAACGCTGCACCGGAGCGGAATCCGGCATCGTGACGAGCGGCGCAAGTGCCGCACTGACGCTGGCCGCTGCCGCCTGTCTGGCGGGAAACAACCCCGAAGTGATGGACCAGCTTCCGGATCTCTCAGGCTGTCCGCGCACGGAGATCATTTATCCCGCGACGGGGCCGTTCGACTACGATCACGCGTTGCGGCAGTCGGGGGCCAGACTGGTCTCAATTGACTACCGCGCTGCCGATGCATTGCAGAGAATCGAGCGTGCCATCAACGCACACACTGCCGCGATAGGATTTGTGTGGCAGGGGGTGGAGGAGAGACCACGCCTGGCTGATCTGGTTTCACTGGCGCATCGGCATTCGATTCCCGTGATCGTGGACGGCGCCTATTCCATGCCACCGATCGATAATCTGTCGAATTTCAGTCGGCATGGTGCTGATCTAATCGCCTACAGTGGCGGGAAACATCTGGGAGGTCCGCAGGCCTCGGGAATTCTCTGTGGCCGCGCGGACCTGATTCGAAGTGCATGGGTTCAGATGGTCGATATGGATGTGCGATCCGGGACCTGGTCGCTGCAACACTGGATCACAAATGGATGGATTGCCCGGCCGCCACGCCATGGCATCGGCCGCTCGATGAAGATCAGTAAGGAATCCATGATCGGGCTCATGGTCGCTCTGGAAAGATATTCGCTCCGCGACCATGCGGCGGAAGAAAAATCGTGGCATGAGACGGTCGATATCCTTCACGAAGGACTGCAGGACCTGGCAGCATTGCGCATCAGCCGACGTGACCGAGCGTTGAATGGTCAGCCTTACCCTCTGCTTCAGATAGAATCCGGGGCGGATGCAGATGGCTTCTCCGTCCGTGAACTGATTCTGGCACTGCATTCACAGCCGCGGAAAATCGTATTGTCTGAAGATGAGGTGTCACCTGACCGCGCCTGGATCTTTCCACAATGTCTTCGTCCGGGTGACGCGGAGCATATTGTTTCAACAATTCATCAGATTGTCTCCGCGGCCCGCAAAAGATCAACACCATGAATACAACGCGGTACCTCATCAGGAATGGTAACGTCCATGATGGCACAGGAAGTCCTCCTCGACGTGAAGATATTCGCGTCACCGGTGAAAGAATCGAGGAAGTCGGGCCGAACCTGGTCGCGAAGGGAGAAGTGATTGTCGATGCGGACGGATTGATCGTGTCGCCTGGTCTGATCGATCTCCACGTCCATGTGTTCAGTGGTATGGGGCTCTATTCGGTCGATCCCAGCGACGCGGGATTGCGGACCGGAGTGACGTCCATGCTTGATACTGGCACGGCCGGAGCGCTGACATATCCGAATTTCGCCAGATTGATCATCCCTGCAGCCCACGAAGACATTTTTTCATTACTCAACATTTCGATGATCGGGGCACTCCAGGGGCACCCGGACTTCCCGCCGTTTATGGGAGACCTGAATGATGCGCGGCATGCGGATGTTCCATCTGCGATTCAGTGCGTCAACCGTTTTCCCGAACGGATCGTCGGCTTTAAGGTTCGATTGACATCCGGGCTGGCCAACTTTCAGGAGAAAAATGAGTGGGCAGGATTTCATGGTGTCTTCGAGGCCGCCGCGCAAACAAGTCGTCCGTGCATGATTCACCATGCTGCGTCGCGGATCCCGACAGCAAATGTGCTGCAAACAATGCGCGCGGGAGACATTTACACACACCTGTACCATCCCCATGAAGATCATGGGTTTGACCAGCATGGGGCACCGCTCGATGCCATGCTCGAAGCACGCTCGCGCGGCGTCATATTTGACGTCGGCCACGGCGTCGGGGCATTCGTGTGGCGTGTCGCTGAGCC
>JAGQQS010000584.1 GCA_020426105.1 Planctomycetaceae bacterium | reverse complement strand
AGGACTTTGGAATGGCGGCCATGTCTTAAGCGATCAGCCAGACGACGGAAATCCAAACCCGGAAACTACAAACGGAGCCGTCCCCAAATTGGAGGACGGCTCCGCATGTGTTAACCCTGGACAGCTTGGTTCGCATAACCGTTCAAAAAGCTCCCCGAATGGGACTCTCTGCGTAACGATGCGCGCATTTTGGTGAGAGTCAGATCCCGTACACTTAAGTCGTTTGTCAGTCGTCGTTTAAAACCAGACGTCGGTCGCTCGCCAGGCGTGGAACCCGATGTTTGTTGTAGTTGAAGGCCAGAATTATGATTGTTGGTGGATTTGGACGAGCGAAAGATCTACTAAACCTTGGTAAGGATCAGGTTTTCACGGATGCGGAGCGGATGAAGCACTGATTGCTGACTTCAAGCTAATCATGCGGCAATAGATGTTTTTGTCAAAACGTATTCGGAGTCGCATGTCTGATTCCGCCGCACTAACATAAGTCGTGCGTGACGAGGGGCCGGATCAAGGCGTACAGACATTGAGGTGCGTAAAATGGGTGGGTCAAAACGAAACCGTAGACAGTTTACAGTCGAGACTCTGGAACCTCGGAGGCTGCTAGTCGTATTTGCGGGGAGAGAATTTCCAAATGGCACGGATTCGGATTTCGAGGCTGTTGGCAGAATCAATGGATCTGACGGCAATTATGGTTCCGGCACGCTCATTGCGCCGAATTGGCTGGTTACTGCCGCCCACGTCATTGACGTTCCTAACGCTACATACACAGTCAGGTTTGCTGGACAGTCAAAGTCATATAATGTCGTTGAACGCCGCGTCCTTGAAGGATGGCTTACGAATAACGACACCCAATATGACATCGGCTTGATACGATTGAGTGAATCCGTATCCGGAATTACTCCCCTTAAACTCACAAATCAGCAAATCAAACCTGGCGATATCTTGCCAGTCCTGGGTTGGGGCAAAAGTGAATACGGGGCTTCGCATATTAATCAACCTCAGGGAGGAGGCATTCTTCGAAACGGAACCATCCAGATAGATGCCGTCACTCCGCAGACAAATACTATGGTCAGTGTGTTCAAGCAGAAGCCGTCTCCTCGAGCCTACCAAGAAAGCGCTACAGCGCCCGGAGATTCCGGTGGCGCCTTGCTTACAAGACGCGATATCAGTGCGGGCGGCGGACCCGGTTATCGAATTGCGGGCATCGTGTCCTCTGGAGAGGAACCTGTTATATTCAACAAGAAGCAGTATTTCAGCATCATCAATAGTAATACAAAAGGATTCGTCGATCTTCGCGGGGGCGGTTCACTCAGACTGTCGCAGATTCCTGAGTTGCGAGGTTTTATTTCGGAAGTCCTGGATTCCACTCCACCAGAACTCCGAGTCCCGGCACAGATAATGGCGGTGCAAAACCTTCCGTTCGGATCTCGCGTTGAGGTTCCGTTTGAATTGCTCGATAACATCGATCCATCACCAGCGATTGAGTTTTCTCCGTCTCTGAATTCTGTGTTCCCGGTTGGTGAAACAGTAGTTAACGTCGCTGCACGTGACAGCAGCGGCAATGTGACGACAGCTCAGGTCCGGATCAATGTTTCACCGAATCCAGAAGTCACGGGTTTCTCACTTCCACAGCAGATACCGGCCGGGAGGCCACAACGGAAAAATGCCGTGGGAGACGTCAACGGCGACGGATACCCGGACATAGTTACTGCGGCATTTGAAGGTATTTCGCTCCTGCTAAACCAGACGAACCGCGAGTTCTCATTACCGATTCCTGTTTCCACGGTTAACACCTACGACGTACATCTTGTCGATTTGAATAACGATGGAAAGCTGGACATACTGTCGCGAGTGTTTCCAGACAGTTTTCAATGTTCTGCTTATCTCGGCTATGGGACGGGAGGCTTCACCTTGGGTTCAACCTGCACTTTAGGGGAAATCTTTTCCGTCGGCGAGGCAACT
>JAGQQS010000583.1:4421-6039 GCA_020426105.1 Planctomycetaceae bacterium | reverse complement strand
TCGGGGACTGCAGCATGGCTGCTCGACTGCATGATGGCGACCTGTTTTCAGTGCAGTTTTATCTGCCGTATTATTCAATGCGTAATTTCTTCAGTCCTCAGGTACACCATATTGAGACCCTGTTTCGGACGGGAAAATCGCCCCTGCCAATTGAACGAACTTTGCTGACGACGGGCATGACGGCCGCTGCAATCGATTCGCTGTTTCAAAACCAGAAGCGTCTGGAAACGCCACAGCTGGCCGCAGTGCACTATCAGCCGACCTCTGAATCCACTTTCCGGAGAACATAATGCTGACGCGACGAACCTTTATGAATGCTGCCGCTGGAACTTCGCTGGCGCTGACATCAGATTTAATCTCCGGAATTGCGAGGCCTGGTCAGCTTCGGGCGGACATCGCGGAAACACCGCCGGCCGGAGACAGCGTCCAGCGAATCGCCATCGTGACGACGGTCTGGAAGTATCAGTCACATGCGCAACATATGGGGGATCGATTTTTAGTGGGATATCCCAGGCACGGGCGATGGCATCAGCCCCCAGTTAAGGTTGTTTCCCTGTACGCCGATCAAAAGCCTGAGGGGGATCTGAGTGGTCAGCGGGCTGCGGAGCATGGATTTACAGTTTATCCGTCGATTTCTCAGGCATTGCGCTGTGGGGGAGACAAGCTGGCTGTTGATGGAGTGGTGATCATTGCAGAGCACGGCGACTATCCAATCAATCACAAAGGCCAGATCCTGTATCCCCGCTTTGAATTCTTCGAGGAAGCAGTTCGCGTGTTTGAACAGGACGGTCGCGCGGTTCCGGTCTTCAATGACAAGCATCTGTCATACAGTGCGGAAAAAGCGGCAAAGATGGTCGAGCATTCAGAACGTCTCAATTTTCCGTTTCTGGCCGGGTCATCCCTGCCCGTCACATGGCGGCTGCCTGCGATTGAAGTTCCGTGGGGCGCTGAACTGGAAGAAGCGCTGATGGTGGGCGTCGGTGGATCCGATCCCATGGACTACCATGCACTTGAAGCGATGCAATGCATGGTCGAACGACGCAAAGGCGGCGAAACCGGTGTTCGTTCTGTCCAGCTTCTTCAGGGCGATGCGGTCTGGAAAGCAGGTGACGATGGGGTATGGTCGTGGCGCTTACTGGAAGCCGCCTTTGCGCGCAGCGACTCCATGCAGGGACTTTCCGAACTCGATTCCCGGCCGCAGGATCTGGCGCACAACGGTGAATTACCTAAACTGGTTCCAGATCCGGCTGCCTATCTGATTGAACGCAATGACGGCCTGAGAACGACTTTGCTGATGCTGAATGGAGCCGTCCAGGATTACACGTTCGCGACGCGACTGAAGGGGGGTGAAATTCTGTCGACTCAGTTCTTCCTGCCGCCCACACCGAACGTAACCTATTCCGCCTGCCTCATCGCTCAGATTGAGCGGATGCTGTTGACCGGCAAGGCTCCATATCCCGTCAAGAGAACTCAGACAGCAAGCGCCATTCTGGACCGATGCCTCGAGTCTAAAGTTTCAGGGAACAAGCGTCTCGAAACTCCGGATCTCAACATTGCCTATCTGTCACCACATGAATCATTCTTTGGTGGTTAAGCGGGTACTGCTCACGCATCTCCA
>JAGQQS010000583.1:797-4261 GCA_020426105.1 Planctomycetaceae bacterium | reverse complement strand
TTCGCGTCTCTTGATGTTTTGAGTTTTTTGCTGGACGTAGAGGCAGAATCAATGAGCGGACCGATTGTTCGGACCGGAACGACACCCGAATTCTGGAAAAACTGGGATCGGGCTTTCGGGGAAAAGAAACAGGCGTCAGGCGACAAAAAGGCGCCGAAGAAAGCCGGGAAGGCTGAGGCCTCCGGAACCGCGAAGAAAGCGGTTAAAAGCGATGTCAAAAAAGCGGCAAAGAAAAAGAAGACGAAGTGATTCGTGTTTCGGTAACTGAGTCGATCTCAAACCGGCAGCCGGAGAAATCTCGATATTTCTGCCTGCTGCCGGTCCTGGCGATTGCGGTCGTTTTCTTTGCCGTCTCCCTGTTAAGCAGACCTGTTCCCGGTGTTAACGAGCCGCACTATTTATGCAAAGCGCGGTCTTTTTCAGACCCGGCGTGGTGCCAGCGCGATTTTTTCCTCACATCAGCAGATGCCCATTACTGCTTCTTCTGGCTTGTTGGACCGTTCACGCAGGTTTCATCGTTCGCAGCCGTGGCCCTGACAGGCCGCTGGATCGCCGCCTGTATCCTCGCGATTGGCTGGACCGTGTTGAGTCGCTCCATCGGGCTTTCGGCACGGACCTCTGTCGAATCCGCTGGCATATTTGCCTTCCTCACCCAGTTAGGCAGTTTTTCGGGGGAATGGCTGTTGGATGGATTCGAATCCAAAGTGCTGGCGTGGGGGTTCGGTCTGACGGCGATTGGTTTATGGATTCGCGGGACACTCAATGTCTGCCCGGGCTGGATGACGACTGCAGGCATCGCGTGCGGTGTCGGGGTGATGCTGCATCCCGTCGTTGGTGGCTGGATTGCAGTGTGTATCTGCATGGTCTGGTTATTTGATTGGATGCTGCTGCGCCGTTCCTTCCGACCGACCGGGGCTCTGAAACCCGTCATTGGAATTCTGGCATTTTCACTGGCGACGATCATTGTTGCCCTGCCTGGTCTGATCCCTGCAGTAAAGATGTTGCTGGATCGTTCGCTGAGCAATAAAGAGCGTGAACTGGCCACTTTTATTCAGGTCTTCTGGCGGCTCAAACATCATCTGGACCCGACAGAGCTGACAAAATTTCAGTGGGGCTACGCAGGAGGACTGCTGGCACTCTTGATCGTGACGTTTATGAAGACACACAAGAGGGGAGCCCCCGACAATCCTGTCAGTGACGGTCTTCATGGTGCAACCGAAGCATCACAAACGTCGTGCGGTCGATTTTTGCTGTTCAGATTCTTTGTTGCGGCCATGATGATCGCCGTGGCTGGAGTGGCAATCGGCTGGCACTTCGTCAATGCCCGCGACATGGCTGGCTGGCAATGGCGTGCGGGGCTGCTGAAGTTCTATCCTTTTCGCACATTCGATGCGATGTTGCCGATTATCTCCAGCATGTTTGTCGCAACTCTGCTGCAGCAGAATCTTGCCTGTCGCTCCCGGAGAATTCGGGCTGGCTTATCATTGCTGTGTCTTGGACTGCCGATCGCTGCCGCCACGATACAACGCGACTCGGTACCGCCCGGATACTCCGCTGAACAGTTCACAGACTGGCAGGCAGCGTGTGCATGGATCCGCACCGAAACAGATACGACCGCGCTTTTTCTGACTCCCCGCGAATCCTTTGGCTTCAAATGGTATGCAGAACGTGCGGAATACGTATGCTACAAAGACTGCCCTCAGGACGCTGGGGGAATCCTGGAATGGAATCGGCGCCTGTGGTGGCTGCATAGCTGGACGCTCAGCAGCTCCAGCGACGGTGTGTACGATCGTTCGGATCTCGAGCAACTTCGCGCACAAATAGGTTGTGACTACATCATCACGCGAATCCTTGGCCCGTTTGAGACAGCACCCGACTGGACCGGAAAGTACTGGCAGATTATCAAAGTGCCGTAAGGCAGAGCCCGACTGCAGCGAATCGGCAGTCAGTCTCGTTTCTGACAGGAAGAGTTCCGGAATAGACATGTCACGCTGAAATCAGGCGCCGAGTCAAAACCTGAGCTGCAGTTTCTGCGCCTCGCGAAGGACCAGTTCCACCGGACACCTTCGTTTCTGAGCAATGGTGAAGGGCTTGCTGGAGTTTGAAGAACGGGGACGCAGCGGGTAAAACTCTGCCTGCTGAGGATTTGCCGGTGCCTAATCTCACGACTTTTCGTAGCAGCCGCGAGATGACGGGGCTCGATTTTCTTGATAAGAATGACTCATGATCAATGTTCAATTGCCCGACGGAACTGTGCTCGAACATCAGGATTCTGCTTCCGCGCTGGATGTCGCCGCTGGTATCGGCGAGCGTCTTGCGAAAGCGACCATCGCCGCCAGTATCGACGGCGTGGTCGTTGATTCCATGCGACCACTGGCTGAATTAACGGATGCGCGACCTGTCCCGCTCAGGCTGATCACAGAACGTGATGTGGAAGCGCTGGGAGTCATGCGACACAGTTGCGCGCACGTCATGGCGCGCGCAGTCATGCGTCTGTTTCCCGGCGTTGGTCTGGCATTTGGGCCGACGACAGGCCACGGCTTTTACTACGATTTCGATTTGCAGACGCCCATCAGCGAAGAGGACTTTCCCCGCATTGAAGCTGAGATGCAAAAGATTGTGGACGCTGCTGAACCGTTCGAACGTTTTGAGGCCGTACGCGATGAAGCCATTCAGCTGTGCAGCGACCTGAAGCAGACGCTGAAGACCGAACATATTCGCACGGGACTGGCCGAACATCCGACACTCAGCTTTTATCGTCAGGGCGAATTCGTTGATCTCTGTCGTGGTCCGCACATTCCACACGCAGGGAAAATAAAGGCGTTTAAGCTGACGAGCGTTGCTGGTTCGTACTGGAAAGGCGATGCGACCGGTCCTCAACTGCAGCGCGTTTACGGAATTGCATTCTTCGACAAGAAGGATATGAAAGCCCATCTTGAGCAGCTGGAGGAGGCAAAGAAACGAGACCATCGGGTTCTGGGGAAGCGGCTGGGACTATTTACGATTTCAAACGACGTGGGGCAGGGTTTGTGCCTTTGGCTGCCCAAAGGCGCCACGATTCGCGCCACATTGGAAGAGTTTATCAAAACGGAACTCGTCCGACGCGGCTATCAGCCAGTCTACTCACCGCATATTGGTCGCGTCGAATTATACGAGACCAGCGGACACTTTCCTTATTATCGTGACTCTCAGTTTGCACCGATTTTTGGTCATTCAGCCGGGCAATTGGTGGACTACTGGATTCGCTGTCTTGATCCGCGCGAAGCGGAACCTGCTCCGCCTTCCAAAGACGATGAACGTAAGCTGCTGGATGCCGCGAAGGTGCTGGGATTCAATGACAAAGATTTCCCGGTCAATGGCACGGACGATCAGAAACGTGACGTACTTCGCCGCTGGGAACAACAGCAGGAACGTTTTCTGCTGAAACCCATGAATTGTCCGCATCACGCACAGATGTATAAAGC
>JAGQQS010000583.1:0-683 GCA_020426105.1 Planctomycetaceae bacterium | reverse complement strand
CAGGATGATGCGCATCTGTTCTGCACACCAGAGCAGGTCGAAAAGGAATTCAAGGACACGCTGGGGCTGGTGAAATTTGTACTGGAGGCGGTCGGGCTGGAGGGCTATCGAGTCCAGTTGTCATCGCGCGATCCCGAATCGGATAAATACGTGGGCAGCAATGAATTGTGGGAGAATGCCGAAAACACTTTGCGGAAAGTACTGACGGAAGAAGGAATGCCCTACGTTGAATGTCCGGGTGAAGCGGCATTCTACGGGCCCAAAGCAGACTTCATGGTAAAAGACTGCCTCGGGCGGGAGTGGCAACTGGGCACCGTACAGCTGGACTACAATCTGCCGGAACGTTTCGAACTGGAATACATCGGTGCGGACAACAAAGCGCATCGACCGGTGATGATCCATCGCGCTCCATTCGGATCCATGGAACGGTTTTGTGGCGTGCTGATTGAACATTTCGCGGGGGCATTTCCACTGTGGCTTGCTCCGGAACAGATTCGCGTGCTGCCGCTGAGCGAGAAAACAGATGAGTACGCGACAGAGGTCGCCGACAAGCTGCGTCTGGCGGGTTTCCGAGTTGCGACCGATCTGCAGAGTGCACGGGTGCAGGCTAAAATTCGCGAAGCTCAGCTGGATCTGATCCCGTACATGCTGGTGGTGGGCCCGAAAGAAGCCGAACAAAATGC
>JAGQQS010000582.1 GCA_020426105.1 Planctomycetaceae bacterium | reverse complement strand
TGGCAAAATCGGGCATGAAACCGATTGTCGATATCTACAGCACGTTTCTGCAGCGAAGTTTCGACCAGATTTTCCAGGAAGTCGCGCTTCAGAATCTGCCGGTTGTCTTCTGTCTGGATCGCGCCGGGCTGTGTGGGCCTGACGGGCCGACGCATCACGGCGTGTTCGATAACAGTTACATGCGGATCTTCCCGAATATGATTGTTACCGCTCCGGGGGATGAACAGGACGTTCACGCCATGCTGGACTTTGCACTAAACAGTTCGTCACCTGTCTCCATTCGATATCCGAAGACTAAAGTTGAACACGTCGTCCGGGACGTCGCCGCAATCCAGCTGGGCAAGGCGGAAGTTCTGTCATGGGGTGAAGACGGAAATATTCTGGCCTGTGGTACCATGCTGGCGCAGGCTGTGGCGGCAGCCACCCAGCTCGGGAGTCAGGGAATCAGTGTTGGCGTGATCAACGCGCGATTTATAAAACCTGTCGATGATGCCATTATTGCCAAAGCCGCCGCCGCAGGCTTCGTGATTACGATCGAAGAGAATACAATCCTCGGCGGTTTCGGAAGTGCGGTACTCGAATCTGCCAGTCGACAGGGGTTGAACACTAAACGGTTCCGTGTGCTGGGGATCCCTGATGAGTTCGTCGAGCACGGTGACCGTGACGAATTGCTGGCAGAGCTTGGCCTGGATACCACCGGCCTTGTGAAAGCCGCCAGACATTTGATCAATCTGCCTCTCACCGCGGCATCAGAAGGTTAGCAATATGTTCCTGAGTGAACTCACATGGCCCGACGTGGCAGGACTGTCGAAAGATATGCCTGTGGTCATCCCGATTGCCGCCGTGGAACAACATGGCCATCATCTTCCGGTTTACACCGACAGCATGTTGCTGACGGAAATTGTGCGACGTACGGAATTGGCGTTGCACGAACAGATACTTGTCGCGCCATTGACGTGGCTCGGCAATTCACATCACCACATGGACTTTCCGGGAACACTTTCGGCGCCGCCGAGAGTCTATCTGGATTTGCTGGTCGGGCTGCTGGATAACCTGATCTTCCACGGATTCAAACGTTTGTTTCTGATCAACGGTCATGGCGGCAACGATGTGCCGGGGAAGCAGGCGATATTTGAGGTGCGACAAAAGTATCGTGATCGTGATGATTTGCTGCTGCTGTTTTCCACGTATTGGGCTCTGGGTAACGAAGCCGTTATGAACAGCCCGCAATTCACTCAGCACGGGATGGGTCATGCCTGTGAATGGGAAACATCGATGATTCTAAGGATCGCACCACAACTGGTGCGGGAATATAAGAACATTGCGGTCATCGAACAGGGCAATCCGTTTCTTCCGGCAACCCGCGGCTGGACGACGAAGGATCGCTCTGCGCCGGGCCACATTGGGTCGCCCCATCTGGCATCGGCTGAGAAGGGTGAGACACTGTTTGCGACTTTCAGCGAGGGCGTGCAGCAGCTGTTGCAGCGAATTATTAAGTGGGACGGAAAATCGTGGGAGGGGTGAATTATGCTGAGCAGGCGTCAGTTCGGGAGTAGTGTGGCCGCGGCTTCCTTTTTCGCCGCGTTGAATGCGGTGGTTCCTGGCCGTGCATCCGTTGGTGCCGGCGGACCCGCGCGAAAGAAAATCGCATTCCTTGGGACGGACGTGTATCGTCACTCGCATGCGCAGCACTTCCTCGATCGATTTGCCATCGGGTTTGCCACCGGTGGAAAATGGGTGCTGCCGCAGGTAGAGATCGCTGCGGTCTACATTGATCAGACGCATGAAAATGATATCAGCAAACAACGAATCGCGAAGTATGGACTCAAACAGTTTCCAACCATTGCAGAAGCCTTGACACTGGGCGGCTCTGAGCTTGCCGTTGATGGCGTAGTCATCATTGGAGAGCACGGAAATTATCCGAAGAATGAAAAAGGCCAGACTCTTTATCCACGCTACGCCTGGTTCAAGGAGGCCGTCAGAGTTTTTGAAGCGAGCGGTCGAGCGGTGCCCGTGTTCAACGATAAGCATCTGTCCACTGACTGGAAGGAGTGCCGTGAGATGGTCGCGGACTCCAAACGCCTTGGTTTCCCCTTCTATGCTGGATCGTCGCTGCCAGTGACCTGGAGACATCCGTGCTTCGAACTTCCGCTGAACACCCCATTGTCCGAAAGTGTCTGTGTGGGATACGGCGGAGTTGACAGTTATGACTTTCATGCGCTCGAAACCGCGCAGTGTATCTCAGAACGCCGTGCCGGAGGTGAAGTGGGAATCCGTTCTGTGCAGGCCTTGAAAGGCGACAAGCTCTGGGCAATGCTGGACTCCGAAGAACGTGCAGGCACGCGAGCCCTGTTTGTTTCAGCCCTGTGTCGAAGTCACAACCTTCCGGTGGACAACGGTTTCCCGACGGCCCCCGTCTCATACGAGTGGGCTCGTGAGGCGCTGCCGGACACGACGGCCTATTTCATTCAGCACCTTGATGGCTTTCACACGACGATCTTTTTGACCGGCATCCGTGACTTTAACTACGCGGGGATGCGGGCTGACAATGGCGAGATCGTGGGATGCCAGATGTACCTCCCGATGCCCGGACACAGTGCGACTACGGCCGACTTCTTTACGCCACTCTGCCAGCACGTCGAAAATATGATTTTGGAAAGGAAGACGCCCTATCCCATTGAACGCACGCTGCTGACGTCCGGAATGGTGATCGGGGGTGTCGAATCGCTGTTTGCGGGTGGCGAGCCGTTTGTAACAAATGATATGGATGTTCAGTACGCGGCGCCGGAGCAATCGATGTTCTGGCGAGAATAAGGCAGTGGCTGCAACGGGCATTTTTCTGGCAGCAGCATTGGTTCAGAGTCCTGTCACATGGTGACAACAATCAAAGATCGAGCGGCAAGCCGGGCCCTAGCCGATGGCCAAGCAGGCTGCCTAAACGCCGCAGATCAAGCCCATTCACAACATGGTTGATATCAAGGTCTAAGTATAAGTCCGGTCCAGTCTGACCAAGCGCGTCGGAGAGCAGGCTGGTGTCGCCGCTGTCGATGGTCCCATTACCGTCGAAGTCACCCAGCAAGCGATGGAATCTTCTGAGCTCATCAAATGTGCCGTCGCCGTCGAGATCAATTTCCAATTCGTAGTAGCCGTCGGCGAGACCTTCCATACCAAGATCAATCACAATAGAGCTTCCCACCGCCGTGAGTTTACCTGCCAGGGAAACTTTGGTCGGCCGGTTCAATTTGCCGAAGCCTGTACCGGCGAGACTGTACCGTTTCAGGCTGAGGCCGTCGTTTCCGGGAACGCTGTCATTGACGCTGTTGACGATCGCTGCAAAATCATCGGGATTGCTGAATACCAGATCGAGATATCGCACGTGTGAGCGTTGTGCGATTCCCTCCTGCAAAATGACTTCGCTTAGTTGCCCCTGCGTAAACGCTGCCGATACGACGATGTCCGCTGGTTCCACGGGGGCGGTTTCGAACCTTCCGCCTCCGTCGCGTCCTCGACTGTAGAAGCGATAGTTGTGTAAAGTATCGTCATTGATCGCGCGAAACTGCACATCGGCGTGATACATACCGGCTGGATCGGACTCGCCCGCAGGCACGACAGCGACTCGTCTGGCCGCGGCCCCATCGATCGATACATAGAGGCCGAATGAAATCAGGATCCCGTTCGGATCGACATCACTGCCCTGCATTGAAACAATGAACGTCGCATTCGATGTATCGACAAACGTGACCTCAGTCATGGGTGTGAAGAGATCAGGAACGACAGTACTGGCGTCAACGGTATTGAGAGGCTTGGCTTCGAGATTCCCGGCGATGTCACGGGCAATACTGTGAAAGGCATAAGCATGGTCGCTTTCGGCCGTAAATTTGACGATCGCCGTGGGATACGCTCGCGAGGCACTGACCGTTCTCCAGAGCAGGAAAGGGCCGCTGTCCGTCGATACGTAGATATCGTAATTCACGATTCCTGAAGCTGTTGTTCCATTGCTGGAATTCGGATCGATACCCGTAATCGACAAAACGATCGACGTGTCGTCAGCCCCGACATAGGACGCAATGCTGCTGGATGGAGCAAGGGTATCAGTCATCCAGCTCACTGACTTCGAGCCAACTCCCGCGTTTCCTGCCATATCGAGGACTTCGGCGCCATTGATCGTCAGGACGTAGCTGCCGTCCTCTCCCGTCAGCGCCGTCATTCCGCTGATCTCATATATGTTCCCTGAGACACGTCTAATCG
>JAGQQS010000581.1 GCA_020426105.1 Planctomycetaceae bacterium | reverse complement strand
TGTGAGAGACCGGGCTCATCACAGCGGAGTGTGATGGCTACATAAGCCACAGCAATCCGCTCAGCGCCGCCTGATCGGCAAATACCTGATCCATGAAACTGCCGTTACAACGCCCTATTTGTGTTCCATTTTTTAATTCTGCCTGCCAAATTTAATGAGCTCGTCGCCAATCAGATACGCCTGCGCCTTTTTATTTTCTTTCAGGAAGGAATTCCAGAACGCCAGTGTCGCGACTCGTACGAGCTGCAGCTGAACTTCGTTATTGTCGCCGCCACGCCCGCCGATCAATGGACTTAATGCGGGTGAGGCATCCCGAGATGCCGCCGAAGTTGTGATGCGCGCCTCGTATCCAGACCAGATATTTTTCACCCGCACGAGCGTTGTCGAAAGCGTCCCGTCGCCATACCGCCTGCTCTCCATGGCGTCCCTTATCATTGTCTCCGGAAATAAACAGGATGGGTTGCGCCACTTCCGCAAGGGAGTCCTTAGAGCCATACGTCCCATGCGACCAGATTATGACAGGACAGCCGCTCGTCTCCTCCGGGGAACGGATGCGGACGAAGAGATCCTTGGCGCGCCTGGAGTCTCGCAGTTTGCTTTGATGCACACGGACTTTGAGACCTGAGGTTGTGGGAATATACTCCGGCTCTGATTCCTGCGCCGGAAGCCTGCCGTTGTCTGTTGTTACCATCAGAACCAGCAGCAAACTAGTGAGTCATATCCAACGGACGAGTGACGAGCGATAACCTGCTGGAAGCATTAGACTGACCATACCGCACATTTCCTGCGAATTAATTCCTGAGACATCTTTATCCTATGCACCCTACAATAAAACCTGCGCTGGATGCATTATTGCAGCGCCAAGATTTGACTGATGCGGAATGTCGCGATGCGATTGGATCCATAATGGATGGAAATTGTGACGCTGTCGATATCGCCTCGTTCCTGACAGCCATGGCCGCCAAAGGTCCAGTTGCTGCCGAACTGGTAGGAGCCGCCACGGCAATGCGTTCACGTGCGACTTTGATCAACAGTCACCGCAGACCGCTGCTCGACACGTGTGGAACCGGCGGCGACAAACTGCACACCTTCAATATCAGCACCGCTGCTGCACTCGTAGCCGCCTCATGTGGTGTCGCTGTTGCCAAGCATGGAAATCGCAGTGTGTCCAGTTCCAGCGGGTCTGCGGATGTCCTCGAAGCGCTGGGCGTTAATATCACGCTGACCGCCGAACAGGCCGGAAAATGTCTCGATGAACTGGGCATCGCCTTCTGTTTTGCCCCATTGATTCATGGCGCCATGAAGTATGCAGCGCCGGTGAGGAAGCAGTTGGGGTTTCCGACAATTTTTAATCTGCTGGGACCGCTCACCAATCCCGCCGCGGCCGAGTTTCAATTACTCGGAGCCAGTTCAATTGAACGTGCTGAATTGCTGGCGAACGCACTGTCAAGGCTAAAAATATCGCGTGCGTTCGTCGTCTGCGGCAACAACGAACTGGATGAAATTTCGTTGTGGGGCAGTACGACAGTCTTTGACGTACGGGCTGACTCAGTCAAACGCCAGGAATGGACGGCAGATAATTTTGGACTCGCACCGTGCGATGTTCACGCACTGCGTGTGACATCCGCCGCTGAGAGCGCCGCGGTGATCATGAACGTGCTTCGCAACACACCAGGGCCGGCGCTCGACATGGTACTCGCGAATTCCGCCGCGGCACTCATGGTCGCGGGGAAAGTTGCTGACCTGCGATCGGGGGTTGAAGTCGCCAGAACTGCAATCCAAAACGGAATTTCATTGACTTTGCTGGAAGCATTGATCCAGAGAACTGGCTGCCTGTGAAGGACGCTGGGCTTTTAACCGCGTGCTCGGCGGGCCGCGTCTGGTAAGGTTCTTTTTGCGGGCAAACATACACAGCTAACCCGTGGCCGAATGGCCAAACCGTATCCCACTGCGCACAACCTGGCCTTCCATTTCGAAGGTGCGCATTGCGTCAGGACTGGAAGCCCGGCAAATCAACTGCCGGTGGCGTGAGCCACCGGAACAAGGCTGGAACAGCCATTCAGGCCCGGACGGCCGACACAAACGCCAGTGTGTCAGCCCTCCGGGCCTGAAATCGCGCAACTTCAAACACGTCCGGCCACGGGTTAAACGATTCAAAGTTCTTTCAATTGTTTAATGGCAGCATGCGGATGCAGACGGGTTTGCCGACTTTGATGGAATCACCTGTGGGATTCAGGGCGCCGGTTGCCTGGTCGATTGAAAAAACAAGGATCGAATCGGAATCCTGATTTTCGGCCAGCAGCCATTTTCCAGCGGGCTCAATGAAAAAGTTACGTGGCGTCTTTCCTCCCGTTGATTCGTTCTCGACCCATGTCAGCAGTCCACTTTGTTCATTGATTGAATAGACCGCGATTGAATCGGGTCCGCGATTACTGATGTACAGAAATTTTCCGCTCGGATGACACAGGCATTCAGCAGTACTGCGTGTGCCTTCGAATCCGCCAGGAATTGTGGTGATATCCTGGATAACCTTCAATGCTCCTGTTTTTGGATTGCGGGCAAATGCCGTCGCCACGAGCGTTGTTTCATTGTTGGTATAGGCGAAGCTGCCGGACGGATGAATCGCAAAGTGCCGCGGCCCCCCACCAACGGCAACACCCGCGGACGCTGGCCGGGCTGGCGATATTTTCGAATGTGCGGCATCCAGTTTGTAAATGAAGATCTTATCCAGTCCCAGATCCGCGGCATATGCAAACCGATTGTCGCTGCTGATGTTGATTGAATGCGCACGCGGGTGGAGCTCCACATTCTTTCGGGCCGGATCTGAATGATGAATATTGCTGGCTGCTTCGCCGATTTGACCGTCTGCTCCGATTGGATAGGTGACGACGTTACCCCCGCTGTAATTAGCGATCAGCAAAGTTTGACCGGTGGCGTCTACATTGCAGTGACACGGCGCGCCGCCCAACGATGATTGTTCGTTGAGCCTGGTCAGGGTGCCGTCCGAGTTGATTTTGAAAGCCGTGACAGCGCCGTCGCCGGAGCTCAATTCGTTCACCGCGTACAGAAATTGGTGATTCGGATGGATCGCCAGGAATGAGGGATTGACTGTTTCGACGGCCAGCGACGGCTCGGTCAGCGTGCCGGTTTCGGCGTTAAACAGACAGGTATAAATCCCCTTGCTGATGCTGTCGCCTTCGCTGTACGTTCCTACAAAGACGCGATATTCGTTCGCAGCAGCCATTGGTAATTCGCCCGCTAAGTGCATTGCCGCAACCCCCAGAAGCAAACATAAAGTCAATCGCGCCATGGCCATTCGTGTCTTCCTTCTTTAACAATCAGCGAGGGGAATTTGTCCGGTCCGAGGCTGGTTCGGCCACCTGATCCCGCAGCGTAAACGACGCGCCGGGGGCATTGCAATCGACTCGGATTATCTGACGACACAGATGGACGGACGCGGATTTTCCCTGTGTCATTCCTGTTCCCGTTCGCCAATTCGCTCGTCTTTTGAATCTAGAGGCGGTCTTTACTACAGTTCAGGTTGTAGCGCCTGCCAGGTGGAAGCAAACAAGGTCCAACTGCGGCTCTCAGGGAATACTCACAGCACACCATTCGTGCGCAATACAGTTCAGGAGTAATTGGTTTCAATGGCCGATCAGCATGTTCAATTGGTGGTTCTGGGCGGTGGTCCTGGCGGTTATCCGGCAGCTTTCGCGGCAGCAGATCATGGGATGAAAGTCGTACTGATCGACGAGGGTGTCAAACCCGGCGGAGTTTGCCTCAATCGCGGCTGCATTCCGTCCAAAGCACTGCTGCATGTTGCCAAACTGATTAATGAAGCTGCTGACGCAGAAGAATGCGGCGTTACGTTCTCGAAGCCGACAATCGATCTGAATAAGCTCCGGACCTTTAAAAACAATGTGGTTGGCAGCCTGTCCGGCGGGATCGAAAGCCTGTGCAAGGCGCGGGGCGTGGAATTGATTAAGGGCCGCGGCACTTTTCTGAACTCAGATTCCCTCGAAGTCAAAACCGCTGACGGCACCACAAAGACGATTGCGTTTGAGCATTGCATCATCGCGACCGGATCTCAGCCTGCCATGCCGCCAATGTTCGCACTCGGCGATGAGCGGATTATGGACTCTACCGGGGCGCTCGAACTGAAGGATATCCCGAAACGTCTCCTGGTGATTGGGGGCGGTTACATTGGACTGGAAATGGGTTCGGTCTACGCCGCGCTGGGAACGGAAGTCACCGTCGTCGAGATGACCGGCGGCTTGTTGCCGGGGGCGGATCGCG
>JAGQQS010000580.1 GCA_020426105.1 Planctomycetaceae bacterium | reverse complement strand
GGTCGTGGTATGTCACCCGCCCGCCGTGGCTGGACGCTGGGCATCACTTTTGGCATTGGCCCTCTGTTCGCAGTGCTGGGTTCCTGTGCCTCGCAACTGATCCTGAGCGGAAGCTTTCTCAATCTGATCTATGTGACACCGGTGCCGAAGCCCTGGTGCTATGTGCTGCTCTTTGGCGTGACAGGTCCGGCAATGGGAATCTCGCTGCTGAATGTGTTCCTGGCGAAAATTCCACCGGCAGGTGTCGATGAACCGGGGGCCAGCCTGACCGGGATTCTGCGGGGATTGCGGCAATACTTTACCAATCGACTGATTCTGATTGCCCTCGGCGGATTTCTGCTGACAAGCGCCGGGGGCAACATGATCCTGAATAATCTCGCATTATTTGTGCGAGATACGACAGGTGAACTTCCGGAAACGTACACCGGAATTCAGCTTGCGCTGCGGTTCGGCTGCAAGAGCCTTTTCGGATTTATGCTTGGATGGATGGCGGCTCGGTACAGTGCAAAGACAGCGGCGCTGGCGACAACGCTGATCTGTATCGCGGGTGTTGTGTGGGCTCTGGTTGTCCCCGGTAAATGGTACCTCTTCAGCTTCGGATTGCTGGGGGCCGGAGAATTGTATTATGTCTATTATCTCAACTACATTGTTGGCTGTTCAGCTCCCGCACGAATCCGCGAGAACACCGGATACACGAATGTCATGCTGGTTACGGTAAGTTTCATGCCAATGATCTACGGTGCGATTTCGGACAGCTACGGATTGCGTCTCAGTTTTGTCCTGGCGCTAGGTATTCTGTTGTTGTCCGCACTGCTCACGATGTTTTTCCTGCCGCAGCGGCCAGTGCCCCGTTGAATCGCCTGCGGTCAAGTTTGAGATTTTCTGAAAAGTGTTGCTGTCAGAAGAAAAGTAGCCCTCTCTATGAAAAGATATCCTTCCGGAATTATGGCAACCTGCTGCATCCCGTGGGACGCAGCCGGCGAGTTTTCGGAAGATATCTTTCGGCATGGTGTGCGGACCACGCTGACGCGAGGCACAAAACATTTGTACGTATTCGGCACCGCAGGTGAAGGTTATGCCGTCACCGATCGACAATTCGATCGGATTGTGTCCGCATTCGCCGATGAGATGCAGCAGGGAAATGCTGAACCGATGGTGGGAATCATCGGATTGTCGCTCGGCACAATTTGTGAGCGGATCGAACGCAGTCGAGACAAAGGTGTGCAAAAGTTTCAGTTCTCATTGCCCAGTTGGGGAGCATTGGCCGATCAGGAACTCTTCGCATTCTTCGATGGCGTGTGCGGGCGGTTTCCTGACTGTCAGTTTATGCACTACAACCTGCCACGAACAAAGAGAATGGTGACGGGCAAAGAGTATGGCCGACTGGCCGACCTGCACCCGAATCTGGTCGCGACCAAAAACTGTGGGGATTCACAGTCTCATCTGCGGAGTCTGATGCTCGATGCCCCGCAGTTGCAGCACTTCCTGTCAGAAACAGGATACGTCTACGGATCGATGTTTGGCGAATGCAGCATCCTTGCGTCATTTATTATGAACTGGCCAAAACTCTATGCACTCTGGACCGCGGGACAGCAGCGCGACGTGTCCACGATGATCGCCATCAATCGTGAGATTGATATCGTCGTTCAGACACTGTTTGAAGCGGTACCTGCCGGACGCATTGATGGATCCTATGACAAACTGTTCGAAAAGATGTATGACCCCGACTTTCCGCTGCGACTCCTGCCTCCTTATATCGGATCAAGTGATACCGAGTATCACGCTTTCGTGCGACTGCTCAGTGAACGGCTGCCGGAATGGGTACCAAACTCCGGAGATAACCCATGACTGCGATCCACGCTGTGTCTGCGATTGACGTGCATGGCCATTACGGTAAATACGATGGAGGTGCGGGTAATCGCCTGCAGGACGGATTCTATTCGGGCGGCGCCGCTGAAGTGGCACATCGCGCGAGTGAAGCTAACATCGTTGTGACAATCGTGTCGCCACTTTCAGCCCTGCTGCCACGACTGCGCGGAAATCCGGTGGCAGGGAATATTGAGGCCGCTCGCGTGGTCTCGCGAACCCCGGGACTCAGGCAATACGTCGTGATTCATCCATTGTATCCTGACACATACCAACAGGCCGAAAAAATGCTCGCTCAGCCACAGTGCGTTGGGATCAAGATTCATCCCGAAGAACATGGTTACCTGATCAGCGATCACGCCCGGGCAATCTTTGAGTTCGCCGCGCGGAACCGCGCCGTCGTGCTGACTCACAGCAGCGAGAAAAACAGCCTCGCTGCCGATTTTGTGCCGTGGGCGAATGAGTTTCCTGAAGTCCGACTAATCCTCGCACATATCGGTTGCGGGTGGGACGGCGACATGACGCATCAGGTCCGCGCAATCCAGATGTGTCAACACGGCAATGTTTTCGCAGATACTTCCAGTGCTCGATCTGTCACACCTGGTCTGATCGAATGGGCTGTCAGCGAAATCGGCGCTGAGAGAGTGCTGTTCGGTACCGACACACCGCTCTACCATTCGGCTATGCAGCGTGCTCGAATTGATTCTGCAGAATTGTCCGACCACGACAAGAGAAAGATACTTCGCGACAATGCGCTTGCATTGTTCGGTAAAAAGCTCCAGCTGATGTAAAACTGAGACACGGGCAACCGAATATTTGCGTCACGTCGATCCCCGGATCGCGGCATTTGTTCAAGAAGCCCGGTGGTGTTACGTTGGCACGTGCCAAATGGAAAACGCCTATCGCAGCTTCGCTGCGAGTTTTCGGTTTTCAGTGTTCGGTTTTCGGAGAATCGCAGGAGTTCGGGACCGAACCGCAGAATTTGGCACATGGCACTGCTGAGCGATGTCCAGATGGCAATGAAACGCGGTTGGTTTTCCTTTGAATTTATCGATTTATTGACGGCAGCGTGTACCGCCTGTCGTTGCTTTGCAACTGGCACGTTATCGGACGGCCACCTCGGACTTGCGTCCGAGGCTGATGCCTGTCGTTGCTCCGCAACTGGGGACAAATGAAATCACGCGCACGTATTCGCGGCGCGAAAGGAATGGCGGGGCGGACAGTCGCACTAGCGACGACTGGCGATAGCCTCGGATGCAAATCCTAGGAAACTGAATCAACGGAAATTCCAAGTCGCAACGCGACGACAGGCGTCAGGGGAGAAAGCAGCCGACAGGCCGGATGAGCGGCGGTATTCGCTGCTTCTGTCGCCTGGAAATGCTTCACAGCGTCGACGCAACCTACAGCCAAACCATGCCGATCGCTATTCCTGCGGTTGGTCTGACGTTGATTTCTTCAGCCGGTCTGGCAAGACTC
>JAGQQS010000579.1 GCA_020426105.1 Planctomycetaceae bacterium | reverse complement strand
TAGTGGTAACACATCAGCTTCCCAACGGAAACTGAAATTAGCCTCTTCAGAACGTCGTAAATTATACTAAACCCAATCCTTTCCAAGCAGTTTGGAAACCTGTTCTCTCTGAGCAGTGAGGATGAAGACAGTTTTTCTCCACTTCTTTTTTTTGAAGTGGAGAACACAGTCTCATGACTTCATTTTTCGGGAGACGAATCCATGGCGCGCAAGCCAGTGTATGGGCACAACAAGGGCCTTGCACGAACGACAGTTAACGGCAAACGAATATATCTCGGCACTTACAATTCGCCGGAATCAAAAGCCGCGTTTGAGCAGATCATGGCTGACTGGGAGGCCGCTCACGCTGAACGCTCGCCCACGATCAGCACTGAGCTGACGGTGTCGCGACTCGCCGTGTTGTTCCTGAAACATGCTGAGAATGAGTACCGCCGCGACGGAGTGCCGACAGGTGAGACGGCGAATTTTCGACACGCTCTGCAGGCGATGAAGAACATGTTTCACGGCGTACGTTGCATTGATTTCGGGCCGAAGAAACTGAAGCAACTGCAGCAGCAGATGGTGAAAGACGGACTCGCCCAGCAAACGATCAACGGACGCATCCGAAGGATCAAGCAGGTCTTCGAGTGGGCTGTAAGCGAAGAACTTGTCTCTGTTAACGTTTCACAGGCACTGCGAAGTGTTCATGGACTCCGAGTCGGAAAGACTGCAGCCCGACCGCCGCAACCAAAGGGGCCTGTCTCAATTGAGGCTGTCAAGGCGATCAAACCGCACGTTACCACTCCAATGTGGGCGATGATTCAATTTTTGCTACTGACCGGATGCCGACCATCGGAAGCAGTGGCGTTGAGGTGGTCAGAGATTGATACGACAAAAGCGGTCTGGATTTATTGCCCATCGCGACACAAGACAACGCACAAGGGGAAGAACAGGATTATCGTAATCGGTCCCGAAGCGCAGCAGGTTCTGCATGGAATCAGGGAAATGAGCCGCAGCGACTTCGTATTCGATCCACAAGTTGGATTTGAGGAATTCGTCCGCAAAGCTTATGGCGACAAGGCTAAGGCTCGCAAGGTTGGCGACTGTTACACGAAAGCCGGACTGAACGCATCAATCCGCAATGCCTGCGACAAGGCTAAAATTCCACGCTGGTCTCCAGGTCAACTCCGGAAGACACGCGGCACACACGCACGTCATCATGCAGGTTTGGAGACGGCCCAGCAGATACACGGCCACAGCAGCAAGCAGACAACGGAACGGCATTACGCATTCCAGGATTTGTCGCTTGCGGAAGCCTACGCTTTGCAGTTTGGGTAATTGAATTTGAAGTGATACGATGAGTTTCGCAGGGCTAGGTTAGCTCCCGAAGAGCGGTTTCCAGAATCCGCCTGCCCTGCGTTTTATTCATTCTGGTGGCAACTGTCTGGAGTTGCAGTATGTTTGGAATCGATTCAGGTCCTGGCGTTGATGAATGGCTCCGCCGGTGCCGAGAACACATTGGATTCAATGATGGTTCTGCGCGTTTGAGGCTCGCGTTCAACGTTTTTGAAACAGCGATGCTCGCGCTTGACGCTAAGCTGAAAGAGCGGGATTCAGAACCAGTTGTTGGGTGTGTTGATGATATCACAGCCGACGTTGAAGCAATCGTCGGTATGCTCGTTGATCGCAAGTTGCTCGAAGTTGCTGCACTTCATGCGCCAGGTGGTGATTTTAGCAGTGCCCCCACAGTGTTCTCTGCAACGCCCGATCTCTTTAAGGCGATTGACGGTCTTGTTTCAGTAACACGCAACCAGCTTGATGCGCTTTACAGGTTTGTGGCGAATGAAACCCCTCCGATCGATGGAGTTGAGATATCGATCGTCCAATCGCAGAAACGCCTTGCACTTGTGCAGAATTGGTACACGCCTGGCGTTCCGTACGTTGAGGATGCGGTGCTGGAAGCAATGCTTGGTTTTCCGTCAACATCAGCAACAAAGCCTAAATCTGAAGAAGATGGAACGAAAGTTGGTTTTCCGTCAACATCAACAACAAAGCCTGAATCGAACGAAGATGGTGCGAATGCGGGTTCTTCTCCCGGCAACGCACCAGATGAGGAGTATGTTGACTTTGCAGAGATCGCGAAGCGCCTAGCGGATGCTGGATATGAAATCACTAAGAGGACACTATCCACTGCCTATTCAAAAAAAGATAAACCGTACAAAGACATATGGGGGCCACCTGACAAGAAAAAAGGGGTCGCGTATTTCTTTATCTGGTCGCGGCTGGTTCCCATTTTGAATAACCAGTTCGCCCAGGAACTAAAGAGCACGTTGAAATAGCAACCAGAACTCTATCCCGACCGTCCCGACATCGTGTCCCGACCATCCCATCCATCCCATTTCGGTTTTCGACCGATAAAGGATTTTAACTGGCGGCTCGGCTCTCCTTATATTCGTGGATAGCACTGCATGAACGTCAATGCAGGCAAAGCAATCCAGATGAGGAGACGAGATGAGTACTACCACGAGTCCCAGCGGCGACGTCCGCGAACAAACGCCGATCGACATAGACACGCTGCACCCCCTGAATCACCCAATAATCAACGCGAAGTTGGGGTCCGAACGAAATCCGAGTACGAAGTATCGCTGGGTGGTACAAGGTGTCGCTGGCGTGGATGGTGAGCGAATCAAGCTCCGCTGCACATACGTAGGTCGTACGCCATGCACGAGCGTCCGCTGGGTGGATGAGTGGCTCGACGCTGTCACGCAAGCCAGACTTTCACGCGCGGCGAAGTCGTCCCAGAGTCGCGATGAGCCAAGCGATTCAGAGCTGGATAGCGTCGGCCTTACCTGATGTTTCGCAAAAAAAAACTGACCGCGCCAACGGTCAGTAGGTGTCTCGGTCGTCACGAGCGACACAGACGGGATGCCGACAGACATAGGATGTCAGCACATGAATAATACGCTCTTTGACGGCCTTGAGCCCGAAAAAATCGAAAAGAAGATTGCCGCGGAATCAGCAGAGATCTACACGACGAGAGACCGGTGGGGCCTTGTCCGGGGGGCAGACATACCGCGCAATCTGCGGCACCTGCTGCTCATCCTGCAGCATTACCAAGGCAACAACGACTCAGCGTGGTGCAAGCGGAGTGCATTGGCTGACGAGCTGGGGATCAAAGTGGACGTCGTCAGCCAACTGATCAAGGCCCTCGAGGCGATAGGGGTCGTGTCCCGTATTTGGACTCATCGTGATGGTAGGGCGACGAGGGAGTATCAGATCCAATATGCGACACTGCAATCCCAGCAGCGTCCTCCGATTAAATCCGAAGAGCAGGCAGATCCTACTCTGAGCAAATCCTCAGAGTGTACCCTGAGGGAATCCTCAGACTGGACAGATCCTACTCTGAGCGAATCCTCAGGGTTACCCCTGGCGAATCCTCAGACCTACTCTGAGGATCCGCTCAGAGTACGTCTATATATACAACAACCAGATAACAACCAGATAACAACCAAGAGTCGGCGCGCAAAACAATCGTCAGGTGAAGAGCAATCGCAGAAACAGAAATCGACTTCCGCGGCAGACCGCAAGCTGACAGCATTTTGTCACGCTTGGAACACCTGGCATTCATCCGGGATCGTCCGATCAGAGATCCGAGACCCAGACGCGCCCGGGATCACAATCATTAACGCGTGGAATCGTGCTCAGCGAGATCCAGAACAGCGCGAGCGTCTGAATGATCTCCCAGAACTGCAATCGGAAATCGAAGCGAGTCAAGACCTACTCCTGCCCGCGGGTTGGTTCGACGCTGCGGGGTTGATCGGCGGAAAAAATAAGAATCACCGCTGGTATGCCGAGCAGCTCATGGCCGGAACATATCGCAACAAGCGATCGGCGAGCAGCGATCGTCGATCAATCGCTGAGGATAATCAGGAGGCAGAGCATGACTACCAGGCTGTCATCAGAGCGATGGATAGATACGACCTGGACACGCAAGCAGATGTGATGCAACGGTCAGTGAGTCAGCGTGCGTGGGCTACAGCAGAGGCTGTCGGTCTGAGTACGCTCAGGAGCCGAGATCGATTTAGCGAAGCCAAAATCCGAAAAACATACATCGAATCGTGGGAGCAATATCATGAGTCATAGTGAGACGAATCTGTACGAGGATAGCCTGATATCGGAGGTTATTGGACTGGATTGGGCCGCCGACGATGCGATCAATGCCGGTCTACTACCTGATCATTTCTCCGGGATTGAGAATGCGGCGATTTTCACGGTCGTCATGTCGCGACGCGCAAAAGACCAGCCCGTGAACGCTGCGGATATCAGCGCGGCGTTAAGTTACATTAACTGCACTAGAGATATGATTGAGGCATGCTGTGCGAGAATCGACGCAGCACGATGCGAAACCAAAACAGGCGTGAGTGTGGAATACTACGCCACAAAAATAATCGCAAATTGGAGAGCGCGGGAACACGCGAGTAGCGTCGCAATCATGCAGTCAGATATCAGGCGAGGGACCGACTGGCAGGATGCTGATGCGCAGCACCAAGCACGGGTCAATGACTTGATGGAATCTTCGGCCAATACGGGGATCAAGACATTCAGTGATACTAGAGAGACACTGCTGCGAGATTTGAACGGATTGAATCCGCCAGGCCTGCAGACGGGGTTTCGGGATGTTGATGCCGCGATTGGGTATCTAAGACCAGGGAATATGATACTCGTGTGTGGATCGACCGGTCTCGGTAAATCAGCTTTTGCGCTCAACATCGCGATTCAAAACGCGAAATTAAAAAACCGAGTGTGTATTGTGTCTGTCGAAATGAAAACAAACGAGATCCACGAGAGAGCTGTCGCGATACACACAGGGATTTGTCCGACTGGTGTAATCTCAAAGACGATCGGTGAAACGGAAAAACGAGAGTGGTCACGCGCGATCAACGAAGTGTGCGAACTGCCGATTATGGTAATCGATGAGGTCACTGGACTGGAGACAATAGTATATCGCCTGCGCAATGCACATCGCCGATCGAAAATTGACCTGGTAATCGTGGACTACGCGCAGATGATTAGCGCAGAAGGCAGCAATCGCGAACAAGAGGTGGCAAGAGTAGCACGCACGTTCAAGGTTTTGGCGGTCAGCATGGGGATACCGATCATCTTACTGGCCCAGACTAATCGAGACGCCGAAAAACGCAAAGATACTAAGCCGCAGCTAAGCGACATACGCGACTCAGCTGCGCTGGCCCAAGACGCAAACATGGTGCTGATGCTGTACCGTCACGAGATCCATCACCCAAACGAACGCAGAGGTGAGATAGATGTCTACATCCGCAAAGGTCGGTCAGTCGGCAGGGGGATCGTCACACTTAATTTCCACGACGCAAGTACGACATTTACCGATATGGAACCAAGCTACGATCATGTTAGCGTCCCAAGCGACAGCCGGAAAAAGTGAGGCGAAAGCCTTCCAAGTTGCGTTCCAAAACAATCAAGAATTTA
>JAGQQS010000578.1 GCA_020426105.1 Planctomycetaceae bacterium | reverse complement strand
GTGAAGTGGAGGGTGTGTTTGTGCTGAATCACCTGACGGGTGTCATCACGGGCGGTGTGATTTACAACCAGACCGGCAAGTTTGGTTACCGTTTTATGCATAACGTTGCTGCCGATTTTCAGACTTCCGCCAAAACCCCGGATCCAAAATTTGCCATTGTTTCCGGCACCGCGAACCTCCGCGACACCGGCGGAGTTCAGCCTGCGTATGGTGTGATTTATGTGGGAGAATTGTCATCAGGTGCTGTTATCGCCTACGGGTTCGCGCGACCAAACACCCGGAATCTTGGTGCCGTGATGCCGCTCGTGAAACTCGATTATTTCAAATTCTCGGAGTCCGTTGGGCAGTAGTTCGTCCGTCCTGTTCAGGTTGAAGTCGGTGTCATTAAGGGTTGCCGGAAAAGAACTGCGGCTGTCCCTGTTGACGATTTTGCGGAAAAATCTGTCATTCCATGATTCGAATTGCGACGAGAAAAAGTGCGCTTGCGCTATGGCAGGCGAATTATCTGGCAGATCGACTGCGGACTCTTCCATCATCGCCTCAGGTGGAACTGATCCCGATTGTCACAACAGGCGATACCAATCAGACCGATGCTCTGCGGCAGTTTGGCGGCACCGGTGTGTTTACGCGTGAAGTCCAAAAAGCGGTGCTCGATGAGCGTGCAGATCTGGCCGTACACAGCCTGAAGGATCTGCCGACTCAGCTGACAGAGGGGTTGATCCTCGCCGCGGTGCCTGAACGCGAACAGCGCTGCGACGCTCTCCTGCTGCCATTGACCGCGGCTGAGGTCTCGGGTATTGCGGATCTGCCGCAGGGCGCCCGAATCGGAACCGGCAGCCCTCGACGTCAGGCTCAGTTGCTGCATCTGCGCCCAGACCTGAAGCTGTGTGAGATTCGTGGCAATGTTGATACGCGCATCCGAAAACTGGATGAAGGTCTGTTCGACGCGATTGTCCTCGCTGAGGCTGGTCTGCGTCGACTGGAGCTCGCACAGCGGATTTCCCTGCATCTGACGCCCCCGTCCGTGTACCCGGCAGTCAGCCAGGGGGCACTGGGAATTGAATGTCGCGAATCAGATGAGGAAACTCAGACGCTCCTTCGGCAGATCACCTGCGCGACAACGCTGGCCGAAGTTCTCGCCGAACGTTCTTTATTGAGAACGCTTCGCGCGGGCTGCCATGCGCCGCTCGGTGCCTGGTCACAGGTGACAGGTGACCGGTTGACGCTGACTGGTGTTTTGCTGAGTCTCGACGGTGGAACACGGATCGAACAGACATCCTCCGGGAATGTCGCTGACGCGGATCAGGTGGGCGTGATGGTGGCTCAACAATTGCTGTCAGCCGGTGCTGCAGCGCTGCTTTCAGCGGACAAATCCCAATGAATTTCCGGTTGACCGTTTTGCTTCAGAAACGCATTGATCATTGAAAACGGTCGACTGCCGAAGAAGCCTCGGTATGCGGAAAGTGGCGAAGGATGAGGCGTTCTGATGACCAGATGCCGCTCGGCAATCCGGCCGGCAATCTTCTGGGCTGGCTTGCCCCACAATACAAACGCGACGTGCGCCCGATCATTGATCGCCTGGATAACCCGGGAAGTAAATTCCTCCCAGCCTTTATCCCGGTGTGAATGCGGCTGGTGGGCGCGCACCGTGAGGACGGAGTTGAGCAGTAACACTCCCTGCCGAGCCCAGGCGTCGAGACATCCGTGCTCCGCCGGACGGATCCCGAGGTCTGAATGCAGCTCGGTGTAAATATTCCGCAGCGATGGCGGCAGTTTTAAACCTCGACGAACTGAGAAACTGAGGCCATGAGCCTGTTCTTCGTCGTGATAAGGATCCTGTCCCAGAATTACGGCACGCAGCGAATCCACGCGTGTCAATTCGAAAGCGCGATACGTATCCCTGGCATCCGGGAATACGCAGTGCTGGTCACGCTCCTTATCGACAAATCGCTGCAGATCCGCGAAATAGGGTTTGGAGAACTCGTGGCCTATCAGTCGCCGCCAATCGGAAGGAAACTTCGCCGGGATGTTAACAGGGGCAGTCAGACAAAATTCTCCAGGCATAAATCACGTCGGCGGGGCTCAGACGCTGAACGCTCAAATCCCGCTCCGACTTCTGACTACGCGTGCAATTCTTCGAGCGGCCCGTCGACAGAGTTGTCCTCGGGGCGCCACATCGTCTCTGGCAGCATCCGTGCGACTGTGATGACCCTGATCATCAGCGTTGTGCAGCTCAGACCAAGCTTAAGCATAATGCGTGAACGATGCTTCTCAACAGTCTTTTCACTGATTTCTGTCGCAATGGAAATCGCTTTATTCGTGCGACCTTCATACACCAGGTTCAGTATTTCCATTTCCCGTTTAGACAGCACTGCCAGCTTTTTTTGAGCCGCATTGATCTGGTCAAGCAGAGCCGCGATCGCAGTCGTTTCGGTTACGGCTCGAAAGTGGACCAGCCTGCCAATCACTGCCCCGTCCACGTTGTGATATATACACCGGATTGATGCCTGAAGCGTGACCCCGTCTTTCTGCCGCAACTGGAATTGGGCCGGGATCTCTGTGCTGTGTCCAGACACGCGGGAGAAAAATTCTTCGGCAGAAACTCCCGCAATTTCAAACACTTTGCCCAGTGACTTTTGCGGGACTCTGCCACCTGTTCCGAATGTGCCGACTGGCACGTTCCAGAGCGTCTGAAACGGCCGGGAACAATATGCCGGCTCCGAAATGTCAGCAGGAACGAAACACCATGCCGACATATCTCCTTCGCAGAGCGCTTTGATCAGCGCTGCGTCGTAAGGTGATGCTGGCACTGTTTCGTACATAGGATTTCACCTGATCCTGTCGCTGGCCGAAAGAAAGCAACTCGAACTTTGACGGCAATGCACGAACCATTCCCTGATTTTTATTTTTTGTTCAATCCATAATCACTCCTATTTTCAGGATGAGTAGGGTAAGTCCCCGCTCGTTTTTGCTCTCAAACAGTCGGTATAAGTTGAAAACAGATCGATAGCCACGCGAAGAAGCATTCGCCGCGCGCAATTACGGGGCGACCACTTCAATCAGAATATTCAGATCGGGATGTCTTCTGATACTTCACACGGTCTGATTAAAAAAGCGCGCGCTGCAGGATTGAGCACGATAACGAGGGATTTTTCCGAATTGAATCATCAAAAATTGGCCAGGAGACGGTGGCAGATTGCCGGTCTCCAGACGGCACAGGTCGATTGAAACGCTGGATGATGGAAGGATCCCACAGAAGAAGCCCTCACTCTTTGCAATGATGAGTTATGATTGAAAATGCTTGTCTTTTATGGCTCTTTCCCGCCAAAAGCGGGAGGTGGCCGTTTTTTCCGACTTGTATTATCCCGTTCAACACCCTGTCTCGTCTCTGGACTGGGTACTGTGAGATTTCGCAGAGCCTTTCATGAATGCCAGCATCGCGCCATCGCAAAATTTCAAGAATCCGATTGGTTTGTTGTTCCGGATGCTGATATCGGGGCAACGTGCTGCGTATTCGGCGCTGGTCCACGAGGCTCTGCGTGTGATGTCACGGCCCCTCAACAGGCTGCTCGCTGGTCGGGAACGGAAACTGTGCGAAACGGCAACTCAGGCGTCAGCCCCGGTAATTCTGATTACCGGAGCACCTCGCAGTGGCACGACGCTGGTGTACCAGACGTTGTCCCGATATCTGGATGTATCCTGCTTCAGTAATCTGACGTCGCTTTTCCCGGACGCGCCACTGACCGGAACAAGGTTATTCCGCTGGCTGCCGCGCCGACGAACGGCTGACTTCAGGAATTATTATGGACAAACCGCCGGACTGGATGGTCCGAACGATGGTTTCAGTGTGTGGAATCGGTGGCTGGGCGATGACCGTTACGTACCACGAACAGATCTGTCCGTCGATGAGCAGCAGGCCATCGCCCGATTCTTCAGTGTATGGTGCGCGACATTCGGCAAACCGTTCCTTAACAAGAACAATCGCAATGCCGGATGTCTGCAGCTGTTGTCGAAAGCGATTCCTCAGGCCAGTTTCCTGGTCGTGCGTCGCAATCCGTTATATGTCGCTCAATCACTCATCAAAGCTCGACAGCAGGTGCAGGGTGATAAGACCACAGGCTGGGGGCTGCACAGTCATTCTTCCACGGATACCGCTGACCCGCTGGCGTATGTTGATGATGTTTGTGATCAGGTGCTTCAGATTGAAACCGAACTCAAAGAACAGCTGCAGCATATTCCTCAGGACAGAATCATCGAGTTTACCTATGAAGAATTCTGTGATGCGCCAGAGATGATTCTGCGGCAGATCGTGTCGCGGATCGAGGGTGTTCAGTTGAAGGAGGAGTTGATCCGATCTGAGCTGCGTCCGTTCACAACATCCTCGTCGATGGATCTGACGTCCGCAGAGACCGCCCGCCTGATGTCACGTTTGCCCGTGCACTGAACCACAACACTTAGCTTGTCTATTGCTCTTGGGGTGCATCTTCCTGCTTCGGCGCTGTAAGCCAGTACTCAGCGATTGAGCCGCCATCCGCTGTCGTGAAAGTTACAGGCTGAAGTTGCTTTGATTCGGAGGACTCCGACACAATCCGGAGCGGCCCCTGAAACGCCGCTGTCGCGGTACCGCTGATTTTGACTGTGACGGCTTTAGAGGTCTCTCCGTCTTTTTCAGATCGCGGGCATTCAAAGGCAAGACCTTCCGGAAGTCCTTCGACCCGGACGTCCACAGGTTCCGAGTATCCATGTTTGCGGTCAATCGTGATCGGAATCTCAAGCGGCTTGTCCGGTTTAAGCGTACCTGATGTTGATGTGATCGTGGCGTTAAACGTTGCACGCGTCTCTTCACCCCGCAGCAGATAGAAGCAGCGATCACCGAAGTTCCGAAAGCGGTCTCGGATGATCAGGCGATACTGTCCATCAGCCGGCATTGTCAGGTGCAGCTCTGCATCACGATTGGCGCCGCTGATGTCATCGTTTTCCTGGATAACTTTGCCACTCCCCTCTTCCACGATCAGCACGGGATCCAGCAGCGAACCCACGCGTTGAGCATAGACGCTCAGGCTGAGTTTCTGTCCTTTTGTCGCGTTAAACAGAAAAATTGCATCTGCCGATGACGTGACGTGGCCGGTAACGGCGACGGGGAACGGTATCGTGCGATCGGCGGACAACTGCGATTCCACGATGGAGGGAATGCTGCTGCTGCGAACAGGATACGCGACCGCATAAGGCTCCGTCAGTTGCGCCTGCTCGCGCTTCAGAGAAACTGTTGTGGCTTCGATGTTCCAGCCGAAAATCGTCAGAGAAGATTCATCCTGCTGATCAAACCGAACGAGAGGTTCTGTATGTTCCACGACCGCAGCCGTGGTGAGCGTGAGGCGATAAACATAGTCGGCGCCACCCGCAAAGTTAATGGTGCTGTTGGGATTCGCAGGGAACGCGAACGTGCGGACGTACCAGGTGCCATCGTTCGGTGCCGTGAAGCTGAGCCGCGGATCGAATCCAAGGTCATCGTCATTTTGTTCCAGGACAATTCCGCGGGCATCTGAGATCTGCAGGATCGCGTCCATAGGCGCCCCGATAACGGCTCGGGCCTGAATGGAACAAACAATGGTCTGTCCCTTGCTCAACGTCACTGCGAACGTATCGACGTCACCCGCCTTTTCCAGAACACCGTTCACTGTCACTGACGGCAGCGTTACAGAATTTGCTTCAGCGATGCGGGCGTTCGGCTCCGTCTCGGTGACTTCCGGGATCAAGCCGACGATGAAGGGCAGTAATTCTGTCGCGCCGTCAGCGTTGCAGAAACGCAGCCAATGGACGCCCGGCCTTGCAGCTGCGCCAATCGCGGCGTTCGCTGAATCTTTCTTTTCGTTCAGCGTGAACACGATTGCGTCGTCGTCACTGACGACTTTCAGTTCGCCATCCCCCGGTTTTCCAGTCAGTCTGACATCGACCGTGGTCCCGCGCTGGCCGCCAGCTGGAATCAACCGCGTGATGGCCGGAGGCTCCCCCGCGCGACACGCGTGCAGACAGGCGATCAGCACGATCAGGATGCTGCAAATTCGTTGTGCGGGCAGCATCGCTCAGATCAACTCCGTAATCGGCGTCGGATCACTCACCAGATGTGACGGGCGACCTTCAGGTGTATAGACAATTTTGCCGGGATCGATCCCCAGCTTGTGATAGACCGTGGACACAAAATTTTCCGGCGAGAGTACGCGATCCACGGCGGAGAATCCTTTGCGATCCGTCGCGCCGACAACCGTTCCGCCCGGTGTTCCGCCACCTGCCATCAGCACGGACATGGCATTTGCCCAGTGGTCGCGTCCCGCTGTCGACTGACCGGCCAGCGTTGACAATTTCGGCGTGCGGCCAAATTCGCCAAGGGCGATCACCAGAGTGCTGTCCAGCAAACCGCGTTCTTTAAGGTCCTGAATCAATGTTGCGACTGAATTGTCCCAGTCCGGCAGGCGTTTTCGCAGAGCTCCGAAGATGTTGCTGTGATGGTCCCAGCCGCCATCATATACCGTGACGAAAGGAACACCTGCTTCCACCAGTCGCCGCGCCAACAGACATCGCTGCCCGAATCCGTTACGTCCGTATCGATCGCGGATTTCGGTGGATTCCTGTTCGATGTCAAATGCTTTTTGCGCTTCAGGCGAGGTCACAAGGTTATGGCCCTGCTGGTAGTAGGCATCAAACGCGAGTAATGGATCAGCGGCCGCTTCATCATTGATGCGAACCATGCGATCGATCTTTGCCCGCAGATCGGTCCGCGACCCAAATCGCAGGTCCGTCAGTTCGCGCGGCAGGGCCACATCGCGGACTTTAAATTGTTCCTTATTCGGATCATCTCCCACAACAAATGGAGCGTACTTCGCTCCCAGAAAACTGGGACCGCCTGACCGCGCCATGCTCGGCATGCTGAAGTATGGCGGCAGTCCGTTGTCTTTCCCCAGTTCCTTGGCGACGACAGCGCCCATGCTGGGATGGAAACTCACATAAGCTCCGCAGCCCACAGGGATCCGCGGCGGTGCACCGGTGGTCATGTAGTGATTGCCTGCCCCGTGATTGCCCTGATTGTGGCGAATCGATCGGATCATCGCGTAGTCCCCGAGACTCGCGGCCAGCTTGACCATGTGTTCCGAATAGGCGACTCCCGGCACCGCTGTTTCGATGTCGGAAAACTCACCACGATACTCAAGCGGAGCATCAGGCTTGGGATCGAATGTTTCAAAATGTGTCGGACCGCCATCCATCCAGATCAGGATGCAGCGACTTGCTTTCGCCTGAGGACTGCGTCCCGCATGGTGTGATTCGCCGACAGCTCGCAAACTGTCCACGAAACCCGCGCCCAGCATCGCGCCGAGACCCAATTGCAATGAATTTCGACGTGTGAAACCGTCACATCGTGGTGGATTTTTCATACTGCACCTCAATCCTGAAATACAAATTCGGCAGAATTGACCATGGCCCACGTGATATCTTCGATGACCTGCTGTCGTATCGCGCCTTCCGCAGCCAGGAGTTCCGTCACCAACGCTGTCTCGTCTGCTGTTGGTTCACGGTTGAAGATCCGTCGGTAGAGTTCCAGCGAAATCTCAGCGGCTGACAATTCGCTGTTGGCCAGCGCCCGCGTTTTTCCCTGTTCACTGGCTATGTTGCGAAAGATATCTTCCGAGTTCATCAAATGCAGACTCTGCACGACTGTCGAATCCGTCGTGCGTTCGCAGGGAGGGTTCTGATTCGGATCGGGTCGCCCGAAGGTGTCCAGAAACAGCGACTCCGAGCGAACGGTCCACAATTGCCTGGCCGATGAATTCGGAGGCATCGCTTTGAATTCCGGTTCTATTCCCGTCACCTGCGTGACCGCATCCAGCAGAACTTCCGCCCGCAGCCGATGTCGGTAGTGTCGTGAGTAATTTCTCGTGTCCGAAACGTTCGTTTCATTCGGCAAAGAACTGAGCTGATAGACGTGTGAGTGCGCAATCTTGCGGACCAGTTCCGTCAAAGAAAATCCGGAGTCACGGAAGTACTCGCCCAGCGCCTTCAGCAATGGTCCGTTGGTTGGAGGATTTGTGGCTCGCATGTCATCGACAGGTTCCACAAATCCGCGATTCATCAGATCGGCCCAGACCCGATTGACCATCACTTCAGCGAACAAATGGTTCTGAGGCGAAGTGACCCACGCCGCCAGTTCCTCCCGCAAATCTTCCTGGCCGGCGATTGCCGGTGAATCGCCGAACAATGGGCGAGGTTTCATAGTCTCACCCGTCACGGGATGCGACACACTGCCGCTCCTGCCGGCAAAGACGAACTCCTCAGACCCCGAGATGGGTGCGGAAATGCCTGTGCCCTTGCGGCCGATTTTTGAAAAATACGCCGCAAAACTGTAGAAATCGTCCTGGCCCCAGACTTCAAACGGATGATGATGGCATTTGGTACATTCGAGACGCACGCCGACAAATAACTGACTGACCAGGGTCGTCAGCTCTTCCGGCTCGCGACGGTCCCGAAACATCGTGACCGCCCCGTTGTGGAATGTACTTCCTTTAGCCGTCAGCAACTCACGGACAAATTGATCCCATGGCTTCCGTTCATGAAACGACTGACGAATCCAGTGATCATAGTTGAACGTTGCTTTGATTCCGACGTGATACGGATTCGGGCGCAGCAAATCGACCCATTTGTTCGACCAGTGATCCGCAAAGTCGGGCTCCAGCAGCAATCGATCGACAAGCCGGGCACGTTTGTCCGCGGCATTATCCGCAAGGAAAGTGGTCACCTCTTCAACGGTTGGAATACGGCCGCAGATATCCGTCGTCGCCCGACGCAGAAACGTGTGATCGTCACAGACGGCGGACGGAATGATGTTCAGTCGCTGCAGGTTCTGCCAGACGAGATCGTCGATGAAACTGTGACGAGGCAGTTCTGCGTAAACCTGTTTGTCGACGGCTTCCGTGCGAGGTATCAAAACGTCGCAGACGGCGATTTGTCCCATGAATCTCGCCATGATCGCCGCGCTGCCCGTGATTTCTCCGGCCGTAACTAATCCATGTTCATCCACGGCGGCAATCGGAGCTTCGTTGGACTGAAACGCAGTCAGCCGAGTCACATCGCGATCCGTGCCATCCGAGAATCTTGCAGTGACCACAAGGGCCTGTGTCTGTTTTGGAACGGCGACAATCGAGGACGGCGAAACGGTGATGGATTCCAGCGTCGGAGCGTTGGGAGCTTCGCGCGGCATTCCCTGCTGAATCCAGTTGAGCATTGTTTGATATTCAGGTCCGCCCGCTTCCAGTCGACGTCCGCCTCCGTGGGGCACGACGCCCGCTGGCTTAGCCAGCAGCAGACTGGTCTCTGGCGCCGCAGGAAAAATTCGGCGTCCTCGGCCCTCTTTCACAATCGCATCAAAATCCTGTTGAGGATCAAAGCCCAGTAGTGACAACTGGAAGCCACCCTGCCCTCGTGCCTTGCCGTGGCAAGGTCCGCTATTACATCCCAGACGGGTGAAGATCGGCTGCAGATCGTTCTGAAAATCAACGGTTGCAGGAGCATCATCCGCGCGGACGGTCAGCCACGGCATCGGCTGGACAAACACCATGACCAGCGTTAGCGCGACTGATGGTCGCATCAGATTAAAGCAAGGGTAGTACACGGCATTGGTCGGCGAAGGAAGGAGAAACGGGCGGGAACGCTGCGGGGAGCACAACTCGGGGAAATACAGCCTAACAAAAATATCGACCCCTTGTCACGGAAGAACTTAATTTCAGACGGCAGTTCCGCCGGACTAGTTCACGAAATCCCGGGAATGACCGCAAAAACATCAGTGATTCTGACTATTCTTGCGAACCTTCCGGTTATTGCAACCCGATTGTGCTGCCCGTCGTCAAGGGGGTGCCTGAGTTCAACCTTGTGTCTTCGACGCACAGTCGAAACAGTCGCAACAAGCGCAATTGACGACGGAGAGAAGACATCTCCATTGCGGATGGAGAAAAATCTGGGAATAATTGATTGACATGTCGATACATTCCGATATATTTACATGGGAGGCAAATGAACATGGCCGTATCGAGATTGAAACTGACCGAGTTGGAATCGCTGGGTGAAGCGGCGGAATGTTTACGGACATTGGCTCATCCGCATCGCTTGCGAATGGTGCAGATGCTCCTGCAGGGCGATTTTTCCGTAGGGGAACTTGCTGATGCGTGTGGTTTGCCGAGTGCCATGGCGTCGGAACATCTCCGTCTGATGCAACGATGCGGTTTTTTGACCAGCGACAAGGATGGGCGACAGGTGTTTTACCGAGTCGCAGAGCCTCATTTGAAGAAGATTCTAGGCTGCATCGAAGAACGATTCGGTGTGGGATCCGCTGAGAAATAAAAGAGAGAATCGCGTGACCGGCTTTTTTTGCCCAAACAGATCGATTGTTTACGATGTCTCGATACTTTTGAACTTTCAACCGAAGGAGTTTTTTGATGCCTATTTCTGTCATATCCCCAAAACAGCTTCAGGATCGTATTCAGACTGGCGAGCAGGTTCACTTGATTGACGTGCGAACCCCGGCAGAGTTTCGCGAAGTTCACGCAACAATCGCGAGTAACACGCCACTGGAGAGTCTGGATTGCGGAGCTGTGTTGGCAGCTCACCCAACGAATGCTCCGCTGTATGTGATCTGTCGATCGGGCAGTCGTGGCAAGCAGGCGTGTGAGAAGTTGGCTGCGGCCGGTTGCACCAATGTCGTGAATGTCGAAGGTGGCACGATGGCCTGGGATCAGGCTGGCTATCCGGTTGTTCGCGGCAAGAAGGCCATTTCGCTGGAGCGACAGGTTCGGATTTGTGCTGGCTTCATGTCTCTCGCTGGCGGAGTGCTGGCGATTGTTGTGCATCCCTGGTGGGCGGGGCTTTCTGCTTTTGTCGGAGCGGGTCTGATGTTCGCCGGAATCACCGACACCTGCGGCATGGCCATGATTCTGGCTCGCATGCCGTGGAACCAGGTCGGCAAGTCGCCGACATCTCCGGCTGTGAAGAACTGTTCGACAGGCTCGAGCCCATCGTGCTGCGGCTAAGGTTTTAATCTGAGATTTCAAATTTGAAATCTCAAATCACTGTCAAAGGAAAAAGATCATGAGTGTCGTTTATCACACTTCATCGCAGAATTTTTCGCGAGACGTGTAGAGTTCCCCGGTGCCCGAATCGAATGACGGGAGCGGCAGCGTAGCCGTCGTTTCCTCGTTTCGACGAGAAGTTTAAAAAGTTCGCATGATCGTATCGGAATTCTGCTGAGGTCAGTTGCGTGAATCATGATCCCACACGGAGGGCTGATGCCCTGCCGCTCGCCTTCAATACAAATCAGGAGTTCAAACATGTTCCTCAGGCAATACTATCTCGGCTGTCTCGCTCACGCGTCTTACATGATCGCGGATGAGAAAACAAAAACTGCTGCTGTCGTCGATCCACAGCGTGATATTGAACAGTATCTGGCCGATGCGAAGGCTGCTGGATACACGATCAAGTATGTCTTTCTGACTCATTTCCATGCCGACTTCCTTGCCGGACACATTGAACTGCGGAATCAGGCCGGAGCTCGAATTTGTCTGGGCGAACGAGCTGGCGCGGAGTTTGATCACACGGCGCTGAAAGATGGCGATGTGATTGAATTTGGCGACGTTCGAATTCAGACGATGGAAACACCCGGACATACTCCGGAAGGCATTTCACTGCTGGTGTTTGACCTCGCAGCCAGCGACATCGTCCCCAATGCGGTATTGACTGGCGACACCTTGTTCATCGGCGACGTTGGTCGACCCGACCTGCTGGCTTCGATCGGTGTGACTGCCGATGAACTGGCTGAGATGCTGTATCACTCGCTCGACAAATTGCGACGTCTGCCGGACGCCACGCTTGTCTATCCCGCGCATGGAGCGGGTTCGTTGTGCGGCAAGGCGCTGAGCAAAGAAACGGTGTCGACGATCGGCGAACAAAAGAAATTCAACTATGCCCTGCAGCCGATGCCGTTTGAACAATTTCGGGATCTTGTCACCAGTGAGCAACCAGAAGCTCCGGGCTACTTTGTTTATGACGCCATTAAGAATCGTCAGGAACGTCCGGATCTGGAAAGCACCATGCAGACATCTCTGAAGGCACTCAGCCTTGAAGAAGTCATCAAGCTGCGGGACTCAGGTGCGCAACTGGTCGATGTTCGTGAAGCGGCTGACTTTGAAGGAGCGTACCTGGCAGGGTCAATCAATATCGGACTCAAGGGTAAGTATGCCACCTGGGCCGGGTCCATCCTGAGCCACGACGCGCCGATTGTTGTCATCGGTGAAGGTGACAACGAAGAAGAGGCTGTGATGAGGCTGGGACGTATCGGGTTCGACAACGCTGCTGGATATTTGAAGGACGGCATGGAAGCGTTGAATAATCATCCGGAATTGATTCGCAGGGTGTCACGTATCACAGCGGCAGCATTGTCAGAACAACTAGCGTCGAAAGAAAAGCCGTTCGTGCTGGACGTACGTTCGGAGAAGGAATACGGCATCGTGCATCTGGCCGAGAGTTGCAACATCCCTTTGACTCATGTACGCGAACGCATCTCAGAAGTGCCAGCGGATCGGTCGGTCGTGGTGCATTGCGAAGGCGGATATCGCTCGGCGATTGCGTGCAGTTTGCTGACGCAGGCTGGTCGCACGAACGTGTCGGACATGGTTGGCGGAATCAAGGCGTGGATCGCAACGAAGCTGCCTACAGTTCCGGAGAGCACGATGACTTGCGGGACGAAGGTTTGTGAAACAGTTCCTGCGTGATCCACGCGAAGGCGAGCGGCAGGGCGTCAGCCCTCCGAGTTTTTGCATGCAGCGGCGAACGCTCAAGCGTCGTCACTGTTTGGATTGTTTTCTCAAGGAGTTCTTATCATGACACCTTCAGGCAATACACAGAACCGCGGGCAACAAATCCAACAGGAACTGCGAGACGCGGGTTCGTGTCAGGCGATGGGTACAGGCGTCGGAGCGGTCGGGACGGCGTCGGCATTGTTGCTCGGAGCCACGTGCCCAATCTGTGTTGTCTCTCGATCCTGGGCTGAAAGTCTGATTATGAAACTGACATTGACTGGCTTGTTGCTGGCTTCGACCGCCACGATTGCATTCGCTCAGGAAAAAAGTGTGCGGCCCGGGGTCAACGACTCGTTTCGCGATCCGGACCCCAGGGCCTTCACCGAACGCTTCGAGATTGAAAGCCGCGAGGTCTTTGCGAAGCGGAAAGATATTCTTGAAGCCATCAAGCTGAAGCAGACAGACGTGGTGGCCGACGTCGGGGCAGGAACAGGCTTGTTTACACGTCTCTTTGCGAGCAATCTTGGTCCGGAAGGCCGAGTCATCGCCGTCGATATTGCTCAGAAGTTTTTGGACCACATCGAAGTGACTTGCCGTGAACAAGGTCTGCGGAACGTTGAAACTCTATTGTGCCGCGACGACTCCACAGAGCTGCCCCCGGAATCGGTCGATGTCGCCTTTATCTGTGACACGTATCACCACTTTGAGTTTCCGCAAAAGACAATGACATCTCTTCTGAAGGCCTTAAAGCCCGGCGGGCGCGTGGTCGTGATCGACTTCAAACGCATCGAAGGCGAAAGCACGGAATGGACGATGAGTCACGTGCGAGCCGGTCAGGAAGTTTTCGAATCAGAAATTCTTCAGTCCGGCTTCATCAAGACTGACGAGGTGAAGGATCTGCTGAAGGAAAACTACATGGTTGTGTTCGAAAGAGCCAAACAGGAACCGGCGGCTGCCGACGATTCTGCTCCTGCTGTCCGAGATCGTGGACGAGGAATGGGTGCTGGTCGAGGCCCTGGCGCAGGTCGAGGCATGGGGCCTGATGCGGCGATGCGAGTTGATCAGGATGTCTTCCACTATCTGCTGGAGCGGCACGAACTCATTCGCCGCGAAGTGAAGAATCTGGACAACGGCGTGGAGACGATTACAGAATCGGACGACGCAGCAGTGGCCGTAAAGGTTCAGGAACATGTCGCGGCGATGCACGAACGAGTCAAAACTGGTCGCGGTTTGAGATTCTGGGACGATCTGTTCGTGGCGGTCTTCAGGAATCACGACAAGATCCGGATGGTTGTGGAGAACACTGAGCACGGAGTCAAAGTCACGGAAACGTCCGATGATGCGTATACGGTTAAGTTGATTCAGGCACATGCGGTGGTGGTCAGTATGTTTGTGAAACGCGGCTTCGATGAAGCTCATGAGAATCACCCCGTTCCGGCAGTTGATTCAGCGCCGGCGCCAGCTTCGGCGACGCCTCCTGTTGTCGATCCCAATCTGCTATTCCCGATCATCGAAGGCTATGGTGGCGTTGTGGCTGTGGCTGATGCTGTTGAGCCGCCTCGTGCCGGCATAAAGCTGGTTCTGGATGTGACGTCCGAAGCGAAGAAGCCTGAAGAGATCAACAAGGGCCTGGATCGAGCGGCACGACTGCTGAACCTGTATGGCACAGCGGGACTGAAGGCTTCTGACATCAGCGTGACGATCGTTTTGCATGGTGAGGCCACGAAGTCCGTATTGTCTGATGAGGCGTGGGAATCGCGAATGCAGATGAAGCACAATCCCAACCTGCCGCTGATTCGATTACTGCAGAAGGCTGGCGTGGAAGTGATGGTGTGCGGACAGGCTCTGAGCTACAGGAAGATTGAACGTAGTGAAGTGGGTTCCGACATCCAGGTTGCAGCGGCGGCCCTGACCGTACTTCTGAATCGCCAGGCCGACGGTTTTGCCTGCGTGCAGGTGCCGTAGTAGATATAGGCAACTTGACGGAAGTTCACTACGAACGACTTCGGAGCACTCAGAATGTCAGCTGCACCAGAAGTCGCAGGAGATTTGTGACTTTCTTTGTCAGGCTGTCTGTGGTCCAATAGATGTCTGCTCGTTGATTTCGGTGATATTCCCACCAAATCCACACCCTCCCTATGCTCCGTCCCGGAGTTTCGTATGTCACACAATCGTTCTTTTCGCGCAGCGCAGGCAGTGAGCCGCAGCAGGTTTCTGCAGATCGGATACTCCGGAATGCTGGGGCTGGGCGTGGCTGATATGTTGGCAGGTCGGAAGGCCGTCGCGGCGACAGAAGCATCGTCACTTTTCGGCAGGGCAAAGAGTGTCATCTTTCTGTTCCTCACCGGCGCTCCGTCGCATCAGGATATCTGGGATTTAAAGCCCGATGCACCGGCAGAAGTACGAGGAGAATTCCGACCGATTGATACTGTCGCACCGGGAGTTCAGATCGGCCCCCATGTGCCGCGACTGGCGATGGTGGCAGACAAGTTTGCCATTGTCCGTTCAATGACGCACAGCCTGCCAAGTCACGAGCACGCAACTCATTTCGTTCTGACCGGTGTCAATCAGGTTCCCCCTGGCGCCACTCACATGGCAAGCCGCGCCGACTGGCCATGTTATTCAGCCACGATGCAGGCGCTGCGACCGCGCGAAGATGGCGTGCCTTCCGGCGTAATGCTGCCGACTTATATTCATAACGGCTACGGATTCTCCGGACAAACGGGAGGCTTCATGGGCAGCCAGTACGATCCCTGGCACGTCACAAAGGATCCGAATGCGGCAGACTTCAATATCGATGAGCTGACACTTCTTACGGGCCTGACAAATCAGAGAATCCAGGACCGCCGAAGCCTGTTGTCATCGCTTGACGGTCATCATCAGCACCTGCAGTCTCCGTCCGCCGCGCAGTCGCTAAGTCGTTCTGTGGAGAAGGCTCATCAGTTACTTGGCGCAGCGGGAAAATTCCGCGATGTATTCGACTTGAATCGTGAAACCACAGAGATGCGGGACCGCTATGGTCGCCATTCATTTGGTCAGTCTCTTCTTCTGTCGCGCCGACTTGTGGAAGCGGGCATGCCCATTATTCAGGCCAACATGGGAACAATGAACAATTGGGATACGCATGGAGACAACTTCGGCCAGCTGAAGAGCCGCCTGCTGCCACCTTTCGATCAGGGTCTCGCGGCGCTCCTGAGTGATCTCGACGAACGCGGATTACTTGACACCACGCTTGTCGTCGCGGTTGGTGAGTTTGGCCGAACTCCGCAGATCAATCCGGGCGGGGGACGCGATCACTGGTCAGGCGTTTTCTCCGCCGTCTTTGCCGGAGCCGGCGTTCGGGGTGGCCAGATCATCGGAGCCAGCGACGATCAGGCCGCTTATCCAGCAACTCGCGGCTGGTATCCAGCGGATCTTGGCGCCACAATCTTCACCACTCTCGGAATCGATACGGAGAGCCCGATGACCGATCGACTTGGACGCCCTCATCGAGTCAACGCGGGGCAGGTTATCACGCCGCTGTTTTCGTAAGGTGCTCAGAAACAGAACGGTAAAGTGCTGGTGACAACACACTGTTCTGAAATCGTCGGGTGATCATCCCGTCGCAGTGCTTGATTTCTAAAATAACACCGTCTTTTCGATACCATCACACACTCGAAGCGCCCAGGCAGGTGCGCCCTGCTGCGGGTATCTTCCTTGAGTTCGCACCCATCGCGAGGGACTGCGCCTGTTTGTGTTTGCCGTCTGAAAGGATGCCGTTACTCTGATGGAACCCCGTCGGATTTGATGTCGCCAGGAAGGAGAGTCAACGGTAACGCGGACGTAATTTCATCTGACTGCCCGGCAATGTTGACAGCATTCGATGCAATTGTGTCAGCTGCATCGCGCAGCGATTGAAGATTCATGCCCCCCATATGTATGGAGGGCTGGTTCTCTGTTGCCATTGCCAATACCAGCCGAAACAGGTCACGCGCTCGACATGCATGTCGCTGAACCCCCACCGGACGACATTCGCGGGCTTTCACTCCAGCGGCGGCCAGTTTGATCAGCGCCTTCAGAAAGTCCGCTTCGCGGCCGGATCGCCCAAACTTAATCCATAGTTGCTCCCAGGTCTCGTGCGCTTCCCAGTAAAATCCGTGATTGAAAAGGTCGATCCCAAAGAGATATTCGTGCAATTCCTGCCAGCCCGAGCAGAGGTCTGTTGGCAGGTGCAGGCCTGATGGTTCTCGTTCTTTCGAAATATCGTTCAGTTTGTAGCTGTGCCCGTTCGGATCGCTGAAGGGATGGGGGTAGCGTCCGGGCACATAGGAATAGGATGGAAATTCGCGGTCAGGACAATATCGAAACATCAGGTTCGGTCCGAAAAAATTGTGCAACAGACTGCCAGGCATCGAACGACACTTCATCCGTTTGGGACCAGCTTTCATCTCCTCGCTGCTGGCTCGATAAGTCATCAACGGCCTTCTGCACAGCATCGCTCCCCGCCACGATACAGGGACGTGCGCGTCACTGAAACGCACGGTCTTCCGTATGCTGCATCCTGGTCAATCGGCGGATGCGGCACGATCGGCCCAGA
>JAGQQS010000577.1:3073-8603 GCA_020426105.1 Planctomycetaceae bacterium | reverse complement strand
AAAAACGCCTTATAAATTGTCACTTTAAAAGCTGCACGATCTTCTGCGGGAACCGTGACACCCGACGAAGCCCTCCGCGGAAAGCCTGACTTCCCGGGAAACGATAAATATCTTTCAAACTGTGGGGTGGTCTCCAATTATCAAATCATGAAGGACCAGTTTGACGGCCATGGCATGCGGAGGCCCAGGGGAGATAGAAATGCTGATTCATCGAATGCCACACTGATCAACCGTTCCATCGCCGGTCGATTGATATTTTTCCACGCCACCCATGCGTATTCCGGCCAGTCGAAGGGATCAAAGAAGAAGGACCCACGCGTGCAATCCTCGTCGCCCGCCAATGCTGCAGCATTCGAAAGATCCCGGGGTGAAGTGTCCGTTGAGCTAAATTGAGTCGAAATCACGTTGCCTTCATCATCTGCCAACAGCAGGAAAGATCTCATGGCTGCCACGTGACGTTTTGAATAGTCACAAGCGAACGCGAAAACGATTTCTTCAAACGGAAACTCCACAGTGGAATGTGGCACGATGATGCTCCGGCGGTGTGTTAATCCCCGGTCAGAGTGAACGCGGACCAAAAGAAGGGATGAGCGGCACCAAAGCGTTCGCGCCGCGATTTAATTTGAAACAGCTGAGCCTGCCTGAGTGCTTCGGATTTACTCAGCCCCTTCGCCAGGTTTTCAAAAAAAGCATTGATAAGTCGCGCCGTGGCACCGTCCTCAACTTCCCACAGGCTGGAGATCACCGCACGAGCTCCGGCCAGTTGAAACGCATGCCGCAGTCCCGCGACACCTTCGCCATCCTGAATATCGCCGAGTCCGGTCTGACAGGCGCTCAACACCACCAGCTCTGTTCCACGAAGATCGATCCCGACGATCTCCAGTCCGGTCAGAATACCGTCTTCTTTTCCGTCCTCTGCCGCGAGCTGGCGGTTGTTGGCACCGGCAAAGGCAAGACCACAACGCAGCAATGGGTTATCGTATGATATGGTGGCGGACTGACTCTCTTTCGATTCTCCGGGTTTCTCGACATAACCGTGTGTACTCACGACGAGAACTCGAGGACGATGGAGACCTTTGAAAGTCGCTTCCTGGCAATCGTCGGCCAGAAACAGTTTTGCTGAGTCGCTCGTAAAACCATCGATGCTCGGCTTGATGCTGATGGCCTCTGCAGCACTGGATTTCAATTGCGGAAAATAAGCGTTGGACACAGAGCGGAGTTCCGACAGGCCTCCCGAGTCGGCAGCCAGAACGTCATCCTGGTTTAGATTGAAATTCGCGTCAGCAAAGATGGCAGGAGCACCAATCAATGCACGTTCGGGCACATCTCGTACAAATTCTCGACCGCTGATCACGTACCGCGTGCGATAGTTTTCAATCAGAAAACTGCCTTCCTGAGTAATCAGGGCGTCCCATGGCAACGTCCACAATTCACCGTCGGGACTAAGAATCAACTCTTCGACATCAGTCAACGACTCTTCGAGCGGTGAGAGTAACAGTTTCGAGAGTTCCTGCGTGGTATTCCTGAGTTCTTCTGTGGTTTGAATCTCATCGGCATCGCGATTGCGGAGGAGTTCGAAATCTTTCTGAATTTGTTCTCGCACTTCTCTGACTTTGGCGTCGATGGTCGCGGATGCGCCCAGATCCACAATTTTTACGGCTCCGCTTCCCGCGGACGGTACAACCCATGCGACGTAGCGAGTCGGCAGCCACATTGTGTCTTCGTCATGCGACTGAAAATCACGTCGGCGAATTTTGGCGATGTTGACGAAGACAGAATTGAACGGTATTTCACTCATTAGCGCTCCAGTGGTGACCCAGGGGTCTCCGCGCGTCAGACCGAGGCTAAAGGTGGCAATCTTCTGGCTCAGTTGTTGCTGTCGTGACTCCAGTCCCGCCAGGCGTTCGCGTGTATCGGCATCGACCTTTGATGAATCTCGCACAGCAATTTTTGCGATTTGGTCTCGCACGGACCTCAGTTCAATAACCAGTGGGGCCGCCTCTTCTGACGAGAGCAACGCCGCTTCGGCCAGTGCTTCGGCACCAGCCGCCTTGCCGTTCAGGACCCATCCGGCTGAAAGGTTGGCGGCCCGGCGATCGGACTGACATTCCAGCGCCAGCGATAAGGCAGTGGCGAAGTCATCAGCATAACTGGATGCGAGGTACTTCTGTCGCTGAATTTCTGTCAACGCCGGAAGCACGTTGCACAGGTGTCGCCGAGCCCCCTGCATTCCGGCGTCCTGAGTCTCAACGGCCTTGCCAAAGGACTTCATTTCCAGCTGAAGATCGGCCATTCTGTTTAAGGTCTTGATCGTGTCCGGATGATCGTCCCCGAGAAGTTTCCTGAACATTTGCGTGCTTTGGACGTACAACTGTTCTGCCTCGGCATAATTTGCAGTACGCTGATTCAGCAGCGCGAGACGGCTGAGTGATGCAGCAGTATTTGTGTGATCGTCCTGATAAGCGTGACGATAGATTTCAAGAGCCCGCTCCATCAGCGGCCGGGCTTCGGCATAACGCCCTGTATACATACATGTGGCGCCAAGATTGTGCAGCGAATTTCCGACCTCCGCGTGGTCGCCACCCAACACCTTCTGCCGGATTTCCAGACTCTGTTTTAGCAGAGGTTCAGCATTTGCATAGTCATGCTTATTGAAGTACAGGACCCCAATATTATTCAGTGATGTCGCCACCAGCGCATGTTCGTTTCCGTAAATATGACGCCTGACGTTCAGGCTTTTCTGATAGAGCGCTTCTGCCTGATTGAAGTCTCCGAGCGTGTGATATAACGATGCCAAAGAATTCACCTGCTCCGCTGTTATCGAGTGCTCTTCGCCCAAAAGTCGACGATACAGTTCAACACCCTGGTTGAGGAACTGTTCTGCTCGGGAGTACTCGCCACGGCTGTACGCAATGTCTCCGATACGGCAGATTGATTCTGCAGTCTCAATATGTTCCTCCCCCAGCACTTTCCGCCGAATCGCCAGCGACTGCTGATAAAGGCGTTCAGCGTTTTCGTAATCGCCGATGTCGCGATACATGTCTGCGAGATTACTCATTGACAATGCGGTATCGGGATGTTCTTCTCCCAAAACTTTCACGCGAATCCGCAGGCACTCTTTGTACAGGGGTTCCGCCTTGTCATACTCGGACATGTCATGATAGACCAGGGCAAGTTCATTTCTGGCGAGAATCGTATCCGGGTGCTCTTCGCCCTGAACTTTGACTCGAAGATCAATGCACTTCTGCAGCAGTTTCTCTGCTTCGCGGGTGTCGCCCCTGCTGCGATGAAGGACGGCGAGATTATAGATGGAAACAATTGTGTCAACGTGCTCTTCGCCCAGAGCACTCGTCCGGATTCGAAGGCACTCCCGAAACAGCGATTCAGCCTTGTCGTACGCACTCATGTCGAGGTAGCACACGGCCAGTTCATTTTTCGCCAGGACAATATCCGGGTGCTCTTCGCCCAGTTCTTTTCGTCGAGTATCAAGAGACTGGCTCAACAGCGATGCCGCCTTCGCGTTCTCGCCCTGCGCACGATATACGTAAACAAGGCCAGACATGGAGGCCAGTGTATCAGGATGAAGTGGTCCGAGGGTTTTGGTCCGGATACGGAGGCATTCCTGAAACAACTGCTCTGCTTTGTCGTTGGCGGCCATGTCGTAATAGATCCACGCCAGCAGGTCGACCGTCAGGATCGCATCCGGATGCTCTTCTCCCAGAATCTTCGACTCCAGTTCCCGGCACTCCTGCAGGAGTGACTTTGCTGTGGCGTACTCACCCATCGCTCTGTACAGCAAAGCCAGTGTATACATGGTATTTGTCGAATTTGGGTGATCGCTCCCGAGCACCTTTCGGTAAGTGGCGAGGCACTGCTGCAGCATTTCTGCTGCCGCAGGGTTCTCACCCATGCGCTGGTAGTACTTGCCAAGCACTTGCCGTGCAAGTGCTGTATCGGGATGGTCATTGCCGTAAGCCTTTAAGGTGGCCTTAAAGAGCTGCTCAAAGAGGGCTCTTGCCTTGTCGTTGTCTCCTTCGTCTTCGTATTGCTTCGCCTTGTCCAGATCTCCCCATGCAGCACTCTGAATCTCCAGGTCCTCCGGATCGAATTCCGCTTCTGAGACATGCTTGTTCCAAATCCATCCTTTCTCCTGAGTTGCGGGATCCATCACGCGATAGAAGTCGCCTTTGGTCTCGAAGGCCCATAGTCGAGTGCCTTTCGAAATAGTCGCAATCGTCCGGCTCACGCCGTCGTCCGTCACCTGAATCGGCACATTGTTCGCTGTGACCTGCAACATCGGGCCTTCGTCGGCCTGTGCTGTACCTCCAAATATCACTGCGAACACCAGAAGCGAGCAAGCCAGCCAAATTTTTGTTTCAGTGGTGTCGGTCATTTCACCCTCAATGACAAAGAATGAACTCCATCGCGTTGAGTCTAACCGAGTGCTTAATCATGCCTCAGAAAAGGGGGCAGCCACCAATAGCCAAATGGCCCGGAGGTGCTGCGGCACTATTACTTCCTGCCCCATTTTTGAGGCGCAACATCGGTTTGTAATGTTGCCAGAGCACCCGCGCTTTCCTGCACTCCAAAATGCGAAGCCCGCGGCTGGGTCACTGTCCGGCAAAAACTGGTAGTTCCTCGCCCCGCATGCTACCGTCATTGCGAACAGGAGGCGAGCACGAACGCGGATGACCGGAGCAAGTTTTCTGGATCGACATATCGCTCAGAGCCCGACAGTCCGAGGATCCATCGCTGCACGCGTCTCAGGCAGCCTGTTCGATTGTATCTGAATCGGCCCCAATAGATTCATGGCGGTGAGGATCATCGTGAACATACACCGAGGCCCGGGCGATTGATTCACGGCCCTGAGTGCTGAGCTGATACTGCAGTCCGACGCTGCGTCCCGTGAACTCAAAACGAATCAGACCCTGAGCGATTAAAAAGCCGTGGATCGATGTGAGAGAAGACGTTTCCACGCCAGGAACATTCTGGACCCGATCCAGCCAGCCCGTATACTCCTCAGCGGCCGCTTTTGATGCGGCGTCGCGGACAGCATAACAGTTCAATACTGTCAGGCAATTCTCTTCAAAAGCTTTGTGGTTTGGAGCGTGCTCGGTCATGCCCTCAATATCGGCCGTAGAGCCGCATCCGTTAAGCAGAGCCTGGAGCGCAGGTCAGATCGGTATGTTCCGATTCACCTGCGCAACCCGCAAATGACAGTTTTTCGCCTGATTCGGACTTTCGCCCTGGATGATATTTCCGCATTCGGGTTTAGGGCGGTTTTGGCAGCCTGGAGAAATAGAAGGGACCGTTTTGATTGGCTTAAATTTGACACCCCGCACACGCCTCACCGTTATACTGCGAAATCTGCTACACAGCTTGTGGCGATGCGTTACAATTGAACGGACCGTGTCCTCGATTAGAAAGTTGCACAATGAAGACAGACGATGTCTCCTGCCGAGCTGCTCAGACGGCGGCTATTCGGAATCCGCGACTCTGGAATCGACGGGGAGTCGTCACCACGTCGATC
>JAGQQS010000577.1:0-2944 GCA_020426105.1 Planctomycetaceae bacterium | reverse complement strand
TGGATGGTTCGCCCCGCTGTCGTTCCGCAACGTCCGAGTTGTGGACGCAAACGGCTCGTTTGAATGGACGGTCGGCCAAATTGATTTGTCACGTGGATTGTTCCCCCTGTTGACTGATTCGACGCAGATTGGTGAGATTCGGCTCCAGGATTCATCGCTCCGGGTCCATCTGAACGAAGCAGGTGAATGGCCGTTGAAATCGCATTCGCGCCCGTCAAAAACGAACTTCTCCTTTTCAGTCCACAACGGATCGTTGGAACTCAGTATTCCATCCCGCGAAACACCAATTGTGGAATTAGGCAATCTGGAGATTAGCGGAGGAATTAACACGGATTCCGCAGGTCAACGGACGCTGAATATCGAACCCATCGAACTGCTGAACCACGCGCCGCTTTCCGAATCGCACACTCAGCAGAATCTGGCCTTGATAGCGCCAGTGCTTTCCCAGGCAACGGCTCTGTCGGGCAGCGCTTCGGTCTGGCTGGATGCGATTCATATTCCACTAGCTGGCGAGACGGCCACCGAGGGCGAGGCTGAACTCTCTCCTGAAGCGGCTCCTGCACCTTCGAAGTTCACGATCCACGGGAGAGCTGAATTTCATGAACTGGACGCGAGGCTCAAAGAGAACTGGACACGCCAGGTCACTGCCATTGTAGGGCAGGTAAGTGGGATTTCCGTTCCGGGGCAGATTCAGGTCCTGAAAGATTCGAAAGTACAATTTTCGGTGTCGAAAGAGGGCATCTCGCACGAGGGCATGATGTTCCTGCTGCCGGAAATCGCGCAGGAACTGACGTTCACGTCATCTGGTATGGTGCACATGGATGAAACGCTGGACTTGGTGGTCACATTGAAGTTAAACGCCGCGGCTCCAACGGGCAGGCCGTTTTTGGAGATCCTGGCACAGCTTACAGAAAACCCGATTCAACTCAAAATCGCTGGAACGGTTTCGGAACCGAAACTGCAACTGGCCAAAGGGGCAGATCTATTGAGCGGACTTGCGGGGCGCATAACACCCGCGGGTTACACCGAAGAATCACCACCGCTGCCGTCTGCAGTATTGGACTTAATTCAGAGCGTCGGGCGGCAGGATCGAGAAGCCGCCAGGAAAGATCTGCCGGGGAATATTCTGAATCTGATTCGCGCGGTCGATGAGCAAGCGCGCGTGAAGCGGGCGGAACGCAAATCCCGTCGAAAATAATTGCCGCCATACCACGGCGTCGCGCGGAACTTGCCACTTTTTCTCAGCTGGTCGCCCGTGCCCCAACATCGGCATCGCCGTAACCATTTGCCTACAAATGATTTGCGCAAAATGCGGCTTCCGGAGGTTCGTCTTGACCCACCGCCTGATTTTTCCGTAAAACTCGACGTGTTGCTCAATCAATCGGCATTCTTTTGCTGAGCGATGGGCAGCGGGTCTTGGCAGATCTGCAGACCCGGCGCGAAACACTCAATTTCGCTCGGATTTGTGCTTCTGGAAACGCCACGGCCTTCCCATCCTGTATTCCTCGGTAATTTCCTCTCTGCTCAGCGTAAGCGATTCGTTTCCGCGGATTGTTTGCGTTCCACTCTCGCACGAAATCTTCACAATCTCCGATTACTGGTCGAAGTTTGAACAGCGGATGGTCTGTTCAGGCATCGTCAGCATTGGGGCGGGCAGTGTTTGATTTTGTGTCCAACAAGTTGTGATCCATGCTTCGAAGTCTCTCCGATCGCAGGAAAACGATTTTACGGCCGCGGCGAAGCGCTCGGAACGTCGGGTGCGAGTGCGCCACGTACGCGGGGATTAACAATGGGAGACGGGCTATGTGTTTGTTGGCAATCTTTTGCCTGTCATTGACTGGTTGTCACGGACCGAATCACTACTTTGCAGAAAGCACATACTTCGGGCGAAAACTTCCTGACGGGATGCGGCTGGCGGAGCGGCCTAAAGTGCTCACCGTCGATATGACGCGACTGGCAGGGGGTGCGGGCGACAGTGATACAATTAATACGGGCGATGTGCTGGAAGTAAAGATTGCCGCCGGGTTAAGTGAGAAAGACCAGAGTACGATGGGCGCCCGGGTGGCGGACGACGGATCAATTACGTTGCCCGAGATTGGTACATTGAATGTGGTGGGAATCGAGCCCTCCGGCGCGGAATCTTTAATTCGCTCGGCAGCGGTGTCGAAGCAATTGTTCAACAATCCGGCGGTCACGGTACGAATCACGGATCGTCGCATGAACACCGTGCGTGTCATGGGGGCGGTAAAACTTCCTGGCACGTACAAGCTGCCCCCAAATTCAAGCGACATTGTTTCTGCCCTGGCTGCAGCTCAGGGCCTGGCGGACGACGCTGGTCAGTATGTTGAAGTGCGTAACCCGGTCGTTCGGACTCCGATGGAGCGGCCGGCGATTGCGGGAGATTCATCGCGGCCATGGTCGAACGTCAGTCATTCCGGCGAAGCCGCTGCCACGAGTAGCGGAGGCATGAACGCGTATTCGATTGATTTGATCTCAGCGGCAAAGGCCGGAGATGGTCAGTACATCATCGAAGACGGCGGCGTTGTCATGGTGGAGAAGCGTGATCCTGAAGTGATTTATATTCAGGGATTGGTGCGAAAGCCGGATCGCTATGAATTCCCCGTTGGTGAAGACCTGCACCTGCTCGATGCGATCTCGCTGGCAGGCGGCATTTCCAATCAACTGGCCAATAAAATCTACATCGTCCGCAAGACAGCCCAGGGCAGTGATCCGACGGTGATTGAAGTGAGTTATCGCGCGGCAACCCACAGCACGGAATCTAATTTGCTGCTGGGGCCGGGCGATGTGGTCAAAGTGGCACACACACCAGCGACAGTGTTTATGGAAGCATTGAATATCATACGATTCGGTATCAACGGTTCGACAACGATCTTCTAGTGGCCTGAAACGGCTAAATTCAAGGGTGAGTTGTAGTGGACGAGGC
>JAGQQS010000576.1 GCA_020426105.1 Planctomycetaceae bacterium | reverse complement strand
TGGTGACGGAAAAGTACCTGCTGCGCTGCGAGACAGAATGGGCGGCTCGGCAGGACGCGATAGGTTTGCTGGAACAAATCACGACCGCGCTCAAATCCGGCGACATTCCTGGAGTGGGTGCAGCGACACATCGCAACTTTCATGAACCATTGCAGGCCATTATTCCGTGGTGCAGTAATGCCTATACGGAATGCCTGATCGAGGCATGCCGCGCCCGGTACGGCCACAAATTTCAGGGCTTCTGGATGCTGGGGGGAATGGCCGGAGGCGGCATGGGTTTTATTTTCGATCCCGCCGTGCGCGAAGAAGCGCAGGACTGGCTGCAGACGATGATGGTATCGGTCAAACGAAGTATGGAAGCCACAGTGCCATTTGCGATGGACCCGGTCGTCTATGACTTCGCCATCAACGACAACGGTACGTTTGCAGAACTTCGGACAGACGGCGGACTGCCTCAGGGCTACCACGCATTAATGGTCCCGGACTGGTTGCGATCCGGCCTGCAGCAGCTTACGCCGATGGTCCGCGCCGAACTGGAACGAGTCGGGAATGAGTGTCGTGATTCTGACAGCGGCAATCACCTGGCAGCACGCCTCATTCAGAGAATACTTCCCTCAACGTCGAAGGAAGCTCAGCAGTCGGCAAGACTGGAAGATCTGCTGCTGGAAAATGGCTTCGATCCGATTGCTCACGAGCAACTGCGCGAAGATCTTCGATCCGGCCGACTGGGAATGTCACAAAATCGACTCCCGGCAACCGTGACCATCGAAGACGTAGCCGCAGAAGAAGTGATTGAAGCGCGGCATAACATCCCGGCCACGGCCACGGAACTCGGGCGCCGAGCGATCGCAAACGGTGAAGTCGGTGTCGTTTCACTGGCTGCCGGGGTTGGCAGCCGCTGGACGCAGGGGGCCGGTGTCGTAAAGGCCCTGAATCCATTTCTTAAGATGGGCGGTGCGTGGCGTTCGTTCCTCGATATTCATTTCGCGAAAACACGTCGCGTCGCCGCAGAGTTTGGCGTTTCGCCGCTGCACATTGTCACCTCCGGCTACCTGACCGATCGCCCTCTGCGCAATGCGATTGAGAAACTGAACGCGATGGTGCCGGAGACCGGACATTCCCAGCCCGCTGCTCCAGCAGGAGAGAACGCGATATTCCGAGTTTCCAGAGGAGCATCGGTCGGACTGCGAATGGTGCCGACGCTCAGAGATCTTCAATTTGTCTGGGAGGAAACGTCTCAACAGGTACTGGATGTCCAGAAAGAAAAAGTCCGCCACAGTCTGCGGAGCGCCCTGATGAACTGGGCTCGAGCGGCCGGAGAAGCATCCGATTACACCGATAATCTGCCGTCCCAGTGCATGCATCCGGTCGGACACTGGTACGAGATTCCCAATATGCTGCGAAACGGCACTCTCCGACAGATGCTGATTGATCGGCCGCAGTTGAAATATCTGATGCTGCACAACATTGATACGCTGGGTGCCAATATTGACCCGGGTTGCCTCGGGCTGCACATTGAGTCAAATGCGGACCTGTCGTTTGAGGTCATCAGTCGTCGTCTGGAAGATCGGGGCGGCGGTCTGGCGAAAGTTGATGGTCGAGTGCGTTTAGTCGAAGGCCTGGCAATGCCTCGGGAAGAAGATGAGTTTCATCTTTCATGGTACAACTCACTCACGACCTGGATCGATATCGATCGCCTGCTCAGCATCTTCGGACTTGATCGTGCCGCATTGTCGGATCAAACATCGATTGACACTGCTATCCGGGAATTGAGCCGCCGGATGCCCACATACATAACGCTGAAGGAGGTAAAGAAACGCTGGGGCCATGGCCAGGAAGATGTTTTTCCCGTCTCACAGTTCGAAAAGCTGTGGGGGGACATGACGGCGCTTTCGGACGTCAATTGTGCATTTCTGGTCGTTCCGTCGAATCGCGGCCAGCAGCTCAAAGATCCCGCCCAGCTGGACGGCTGGCTCCGCGATGGATCAGCCGCGTATGTGGAAAAACTTTGCCAATGGTAGCGTGTGCGCAACGCACCACATGCTGCGCAGATGCCGTTGTGCGAGGCATCTCACAAATTTATCCGGAACAACGCATACGCCAAACGGAGCCATCGCTCTTTAAAACGATGAGTTGAGATGAGCAGGGGCGCAGCGTTGCTGGCTCACAGGAAATAATGTATTCCGCTGCCACGGCACACACCCTGCAAAGGCGCAACGCATCTATCGAACGCGGACGTGATAGTTGAGGCTGCCGTTTCGATAAACGTTCAGCCGAGTATGCACACTGCGCCCATAAACGGGACCCGACAACACTGGCGCTGCGTAAACTGGCGCTGCGTAGACTGGTGCTGCATAAACGGGTGGAGCGTAAACCACAGGGGCCGTGGCAACCACGGGCACCAGCGGTGCATAATAACTGGTCGCATACGCGACAGCGGTGACGGGCACCGGCATCGCAACAACATGCGTGGCAACCGGAACAACGTATGCGGGCTGATAGGCCACGACCGGAGCCACGATCACGGGACGCGGATGAAATATCGACAAATGATCGGCATGTGCCAATCCGGTCGTGACGATGCATGCCAGCATGAAAAGGACTGAATACCGTACCATCGCTGTGACTTCCTCAGAATATCTCTCACCAGGTTTCGGCCCACGCCTTCACGCAAGACGCACTTGAGAATCAGTATCCCTGGAGAGCTGCACAGGATACGAGTTGTGCGACGATTAGTAAAGCAACCTGATCGTGCCGGGAATTATGGCTCAATCGGTGATACCGTAGCGTTCCAGCAGGCGGTAGAGTTTTCTGCGGTGGATTCCGAGGATTCGAGCGGTGCGGGCTTTATTACCATTTTGCTGACCAAGAATGGTGACGATGTGCGTTTTTTCCAGATCGTCAAGTCGTGGCGAATCTGGCACCGCGTGAGCCCCCGGTGTGGGCGCGCCGGATGGAGCGAACGCTGCGTTCGATGGTGTGACAGCAAGAGCCGTTGAGTTATCGACGTGGTCGACAATCTCCGACGGCAGGTCATCGATGGTAATATGGTTGTCGTTGGCGAGGATTTGGGCGCGTTCGATGGCATTCTTCAGTTGCCTTACGTTGCCAGGCCACTGATAATGTTCCATGACATGTTTCGCATCGTCTGCGATAGTCCAGCCTTTGCCGAGCATCGACCTGATCAGCAGTGCCACATCTCCTTCGCGTTTGCGCAGCGGCGGGAGTTCCAGCGACATCACATTGATGCGGTAATACAGGTCTTCACGAAACCGTCCGACGGCGACTTCTTCGACAAGTGTCCGATTTGTTGCCGCGATGAGTCGCACATCCACTTTGCGTTCACGATGCGACCCAACACGACGAATCGATCCATCTTCGAGGGCGCGCAGAAGTTTGGGTTGGAGCGCTCCGGGAAGTTCGCCGATTTCGTCGATGAAAAG
>JAGQQS010000575.1 GCA_020426105.1 Planctomycetaceae bacterium | reverse complement strand
AGCATACAGCACGTCTGCAACCTGACGATTGACTGACGCAACAGGCGTCACAAAATTAATGGGCCGCTCACGTCTCTCGAATCCCTGATGTATGCTAATGGCGGATTGAAGTGTGAGACTATAGAGTGCCATCCACCCTGTAGTCAGATGATTAGCGATTTGCAGTCGATCGACCAGGTTCGCAAATCGCCTTGCCAAAATTCTGGACTGCAGGACTGCGTTTACGTAAACACAGCTCGAAAGGGAGCCAGAAAACGACGTTCCGGCGACCAATCAGTGATTGCGAAGACAATCGTCGAAAAGTGGCCAGCGAAATCTTTTTCGATCGCTGAGCGAAAATCTTCTGCCGTGCGGTGGGGATCATTGCCAAAAGCACCACAGCCCCACGCGCCGAGCACCAACGATGTATATCCGCTGCAACGTGCAATCGTGAGAAGTCGCAGGATTCTGTGCCGCAATAGAATGGCGGACGTGACTTTCCCGATCGTCGGCGCGAATGGCGCCGCACAGGTGATGAAGTCGAGTTTCAACGGTTCGTCGAATGGTTCCAGCGAGTCGCTCCGAAAGAACGGGACACGGGGCGAGAGAATTGCCCAGTCAGTTGAATCAGGAGCATCGCGATACGAATGATGCAGATACATCGGATCGCCGAGGAGGGTCCAGAACAATGCCGATATACGACACAACGATTCTTCCTGAGCGATGGCACCGCGCAGAAATCCACCTCCCGGCGTGACTCCGTTTGCGAAATTCAATGACAACGGAATGTGCCCCTCGTTTTGCAACCTGACCGCAGCGGCAAATGTTGTTTCGTTACTGACTTGAATCCTTGTCCGTGAAAACGTTTCGTGCGAATTGGGGGACAGGTCGTGCCAGGGCGGGATGGTTTTTTTTGCAAGACAGGCATCGATAATCGCTTGTTTCCAATCGACCTTTTCCCCTGCCCGATTTTCGTAGTATCCGGAGTCCACCGCTTTCACCGTGATTCGCGACTGGTAGATAGCCATGTCGCGTCCCAGGTACAGTTCACTCCGGCGTGCAGCAGCCATCTCTTCTGAATCGAGGCAAGGCAGGAACTGAAGCTGAGCCATAAAATTCTTCCTGAATTTAAGCAGGAGTCAAAAATACGTTTGTCGGTCGTCGTGCCATGATTGTTGTATTTCGTTTATGGCAGGCTGGCACGAATTATGGCCAGGCAACATGCAGTACGCAGCCGGATTGAGTCGCAATAAACAGGCGATCCCCCAGCGGGCCGGTGCAAATATGGGCAGGTGGATCCTGAGAAATATCGACGGCCCACTGAATCGTGCCTTCAAAGTTAAGCCAGAAGATACGATTTTCCAGCGTCATAACGGCAACTCGGTCTTTGGTGGCCGAAGCCGACACCCGGCCGGGAATTCCGTCGATGGCAAATGATCCCAGTTGAATTCCCTTTCGATCGTATACCTGCACGCCGTGATTGAAGGCCGCGAGAAAAATGCGCTTGCCGCCTTCGGATACCGACATGTCGCCCGCGTTGTTCATCAGACGCTCGTTCCAGATCTCTTTGCCTGCCAAATCAAAGCGGCACAACTGACCAAACTCTGCCGCACCGATAAGTTCAGGCGCCTCAGTCAGAAACGTCAGGTGCTCCATCGCGCGCCGTGTTTCGACTTTGGCGATTTCCTTACGGTCTGCGGTGACAATATGCAGTCGGGCCGAATCACTGCTGAATGCGATATGGCTGCCATAAGGCGCGATGGCGATGCTGATGATGCGGCCGGTGATTGAGGCATCCCACAGTGGCTTGAGTCTCGCGTCGAAGCACAATAAGCGATTCTCTCCGAGGACGGCGGCTCCGATGTCGCCGCTGTCTGACCAGACCAGCTTACGGAGTCCCGCGAAACCACGATCTTCGACAAGGCGGTCCCCGTTCTGATTCATCAGACACACATGGCCTGATTGGGTGCCGATCAGCAGCGTGCGGGCTTCCTGAGCAAAATCGATCGCGACGACACCGTCGGGAAAGAAATCCTCAAAGACTTCCGTCGGTCGGGAACCGTGGCTGTTGTGAAGCAGTGGTGAAGCCACGCGTCCTGCCTGAATTATTTGCGGGTAAGGCGAGTCTGCAGATCTTCGATCGCTGCGGCCACGTCGGCGTCCGCAGAAATCTCGTCGGCGGTTCGACCACGGTAAAACGTGACCTGTGTATCTTCCGGCGAAGGCACTGCCACGTCCGGTGCCAGGCCTTTGCCGGCATAGTTCGCATGCGCCGGCGAAAAGAATTTTGCCGTCGTCAGCTTCAGGCCGGTCGCACCTGGCAGATGGATGATACTCTGCACCGACCATTTCCCGTAAGTCTTGCGTCCCACAATCGTGCCGCGATGATGATCTTTAATGGCCCCGGCAACGATCTCGCTGGCGCTGGCACTGTTTTCATCAACCAGCAGCGTTAATGGATAGTGGCGTACATTGTTGCCATGCGCCTGAAATACCTGTGACTGTTCAGCAGCTCGGCCTTCCGTGGATACCAGGACTCCACGATCAATAAACCGTTCGATGACGGCGGCCGCTGTTTCCAGCAACCCGCCAGGATTGCCGCGGAGGTCCCAGATCAATGCCCGCATGCCTTTGCGTTCGAGTTCTCGGAGGGCTTCGTCCAGTTCTTCTGCCGTATTACTCTGAAATCCTTCCATCCGGATGTAACCGATCCCCCGGGTTTCATCGAGGATCACTTTCCGGGTGATACTGCGGATCTGGACGCGCTGACGGGTGAATGTACCGGTCTTTGTCTGGCCTGTCGGTGATTCGAAAGTCAGTTTCACCTGACTGCCACCAGGGCCGCGCAGCAGACGCGCGGCATCGTCCGTCGAAAAGTCACGACAATCTGTTCCATCGATTTCAACAATGTAGTCATCCGGCTGCAGCCCGCCACGTTCTGCCGGGCTGTCCAGCAGGACATTGACGAGGTGCATGCCGCGTCCTTTTTCACTCTTCATCTCAATGCCAATCCCGACCAGCTCACCCTGAATGCTGCCAAACAGATCATTGTACCGATCGGGCGTCAGGAAATTGCTGTATTCGTCAAGGGCATTGCAGCCGCCGAATATGTACTCCATGACTACAGCCGTGCCAGAAATCCCCAGCTCATTCTGACAGATGTCACAGACCGTCGTGATGGCGGCACGAGCATCCATGCGTGTTTCCAGACGACGGTTCCAGTAATCCTTGATCAGGACATTACGCACACGCTCGACGGCGTCATCGTGACCGGGTTTGAGATGGTGTTCCTGAAACTTTTCGTTCTTGAGCGCCATATACAGACTCTCGGTGCCGTGTGCGACGAAGCGGCTCACAGAAATGGGCTCAACGTATTCATACTGAACGCGGGACAGGATGTCGTCGTACAGATCGAGTGCTTCGGCACGGCCTTTGGAAAGCAGCTGGCTTTCAAAGCTGCGGTCCGAATAGCGTCGATCCACACCAAAGTGGATTCGCGTACGCCGCAAAGCGTACTTGAGCCCCTCATCATCCTTCCACTCGTCCATCGCCGCTTCGTACAGCGTGATCGCCTCGACCCACTGTCGGCTGTTTTCAAGCTGCTCGCCCGCCAGCCTTGCTTGTTCAGCGTTGGTGTAACGGGACAGATCGAAGTTGGAAAAATCACGCGCGGGCGCCGCCGGAGAAACCAGCAACGCGGCCAGCAACAGATAAAGGATCGATCGAACTCTGGAGGTCCATGTACACATCGGCATGACTTTCTTTCGACCCTCACCGCACGAATGGCAATGTAACGGTCAAATGTCTCAGTAACCTGTCACCGAGCGGCCTCATGCCCTGCGATTTGATTCCTTCCTTGAAATCAGGTGATTTTCAATTTGGCGGTCAGGAATTGGCGGCCAGGAATGACTGCCATTCATGAACACAACACTCCACCTTAGCAACAACCCGAACCTTTACTTGACAACAATTCGAATATATGGCGAGAAAGCGGACCGGTCAAACGCCGAATCCCCGCAGAGTCTTCTTCTGTGGGAGAACCTTAAAAGTCCGCAAAAATCCCGCAATTTGCTTTGACTTACAAAGTTTGACGGCTGTCGGGTCCTGCTGGTTGCGGCGGTTACAGCGAAATTGCCTTGACAGATCATTCTCGGATGGACATTCCTCGGTATCGCCGATTGCAACATCGACTCCTTGAACGGCGAGCGGCAGGACGTCAGTCCTCCGATCTTTTAACCCCGCCAGTTTCTTATTCATTTGGCGTCGCATCACGGGATCGGGCGACTGACGTCGCTCCACTCGCCGGAGCCATGGGACGTACATTTTTTCTGTTGTGGCCCCTGTTACCAGTGTTCTACCGGACCGTTGGGAGTCTTGACCAGTGCCGTAGGTACAGAACATTTTCGTTCCCCATGTCGCTGGCGGATCTGCTCAATGATCTCATCGAATTCCGCGTAAGATTCAAACCGTCGCAGTCGGTCTTCCAGGTCCTCCGGAATGCCCAGTCGCGAGCCATACCATGCCGCGAATTTGCGAAACATCAGACAGGCGAAATCTGCATACTGCCGGGCCATAAGCCGGAAATGATCGGC
>JAGQQS010000574.1 GCA_020426105.1 Planctomycetaceae bacterium | reverse complement strand
TCTTCTGAAACGATGAAGTTCTTAACACTGTTTACGAATTTGCTCATTAGAAAATCCTTCACGATGCGCCCGTATCCGGGCAGGTGACGTCACGGTGGCTGCTGACCACCTTTGAAAGTGATTCTGCGACGCAGAGATTGCACCTTCGAACCTGTTAGCTGCAACCCGCAGCATGTCAGTTCAGTCCGCGTTACCCGCTCGCTGACAACAAAACCTAGGTCGGGAAATCGCGACGTCAAAAAGAATTCGCGTTTTTTTGAATTTGGCGGGAATCGAAGCCAAAGTCCCGCCAAAATCTCTGAATTCTCCAGGCGGTGCAAGACGCTTTACCGGCAAGGAACACGCCCGTCAGGCCGGATTTTCAGATTAATGTGCCGGATCCAATTCAACACCGCTGCCGCACACGTGTCACACGACTCATCGGACAAGCCTGACAACCGTCGATGCAGTCATCGCGGTAAGCGTGACGGAACTGGAGAATGCAGCCATTTTTCAATCGCCATTCAGCACGCAAAGTGTGCTGGCTGCTGTGATTGCAGTGGTCTCAACGTCCAGACTGAATCTGACTGAGGATCTGATGTTCCAGCAATGGGTCGCGGCCGATATTCAGCCACCGCGAAGGGCCTGTCTGTCCGACAACCTGATTAAGATCACGATTGAGCGGCTGCGCTTCTCGAAATGTGGCTCCGCCTTCATAGTTCGCCGCCAGCCCAGGTAAGTCCTCAAGCTCTTTGTCCACTCGCACGCTGACCGTCATCAGCCCGCCACCGTTGGATTGCATATTGACTATGACACGGCGGCGAATCGTTTGTAAAGTGCTTTCCAGCCGGTTTTCAAGCCCCACTGAATCGGTATGCCACGGCTCCAGCAGATTCGAACCGCCGCGGTATTGTGTTTCGATCACACCTTCCAATTTACTCTCGCGAGCTACCTGAAAATGATGCCGATGGAGCACTTCGATGGCGTGCTCCCACATGGAATCCCGATAGTCCGCTGAAAGCTGTACAGAACTACTGCCGGCGGATGGTGCCTTGGGCGGTGAAGACAAACACCCCAAAATCGTGACACAAGACGCAACCGCCCAGCCTTGCGTCACCAGGTGACGAAAGTTCACGCCGAATGGTTTTAACTGCGCCTGACTCAATATCTTCCCATCCCTGCCCGGATTTTGTACTGTGGTCCGTATTCTGACATTGAATACCGCATTGACTCAAGGTCACTTTTGCGCCCAGCAGGGCCTATACAACAGGAAATCAGCGCGTTTCCGCAGCGCAAAGGCGCTGTAAACCCACGGGACGAGCCCGTGGGCAACTAAATCAACAGCCTGCATGCAGTTCAACAAACGCCGCAGATGCGGCGATCGAGGCAGAATCGCCGGCGAGTACGCTGGTCATGTGCTGCGAGACACACGACTACTGAAAAATATAGCCTTCTTCACCGTGTTGACTGATATCCAGCCCCTGAATCTCATCACGTTCGGAAACTCGCACTCCCATCGTCGCATCGAGAAGTTTCAGGATCACGGCCGTTCCAGCGGCGCCGAGCGTGGCGGCTGCGATAACGCTCACGGCTTGAGGCAATAGCTGCCGAAAATTGCCATCAACCACACCGCCAAGTTCTCCGGTAATGGCTGACGTAGCAAATACTCCCGTAAGTAATGCCCCCAGGGTTCCGCCCACTCCGTGCACGCCAAAAGCATCCAGCGAATCGTCGTAGCCGAATGAGTTCTTGAGGGACGTACAGGCAAGGAAACAAACAATTCCGCCAGCAAGTCCCATCACCATGGCAGACATTGGATTCACGGATCCGCTCGCGGGAGTAATACAGACCAGACCGGCGACGGCGCCCGAACACGCTCCCAGAATACTTGCCCGGCCATGCTTAATAAATTCACACAATGACCAGCCCAATACGCCTGCTGCCGCTGCGAAATGAGTAACCACAACCGCGTTGATCGCCTTGCCATTCGCGGCAAGTGCACTGCCACCATTGAAACCAAACCAGCCGACCCACAGCAGTCCAGCGCCGATACACGTATAAGTCAGGTTGTGCGGTGGCATGGGCTCCGAACCGAATCCCCGTCGTTTGCCAATCATTAATGCGCAGACAAGCGCCGAGACACCCGAACTGATATGCACGACCGTTCCGCCGGCGAAGTCAATCGCACGAAACTGATTGTCCGCGTTGCCGTCGAATAGCCAGCCATTCGCGTGCCAGACCCAATGTGCCAGTGGGCAATACACCACCGTGGCCCACAAAATCGAGAACACGCACATTGTTGTGAATTTCATGCGTTCAGCGAACGCGCCGCAGATCAGTGCCGGCGTAATGATAAAAAACATCCCTTGAAAGACCATAAAGATCATTCCACTTGCGGCCGCATCGGGACTGAAACCTGCTGAGGGCATTACGCCCTGCAAAAAAAGATGATTAAATCCACCGACCCAGCGACCATCACCACCAAACGCCCAACTATAGCCAAACAGAGCCCAGTAGACGGACATCATTCCCATGAGGAATACACATTGCATCATGACACCCAGAATATTCTTTTTACGCACCAGCCCGCCGTAGAACAATGCCAGGCCGGG
>JAGQQS010000573.1 GCA_020426105.1 Planctomycetaceae bacterium | reverse complement strand
CCGCGCGAGGAGGTCGCAACCAGGAGCTCGTCCTTGCAGCAATCGCGGCACATCCCGATCCAGCTGACTGGAAAAACATCGCACTGCTTTCCGGGGGTACGGACGGAGAAGACGGGCCGACCGATGCGGCCGGAGCGTTTGCGGATGAGGCGCTTGTCGCTGAGATCGTCGCCTGTGGTTCAGATCCACGGCACTACCTGTCGCGCCACGATTCGTATACGTTTTTTGAGGCCGTCCATGGGCTGTTTAAAACCGGGCCAACGCACACCAACGTCATGGACTTACGTGTCGGTCTGTGCACGTCTACTTAGCGGTCCAGCCACCATCCACGGTGATCATGCTGCCGGTCATGTAACTGCCGGCCGGGCTGCTGAGCAGAATTGCGGCGCCCTGAATTTCGTTCAGTTTTCCCCAGCGATCCATGGCCACCGCACCAATGATGTGTTTCTTCGCTTCTTCGCTATCGGCAATCGGCACATTCATCGGCGTCAGAAACGGACCCGGGCAAATCGCATTGCAGGTGATGCCAAACGGAGCCAGTTCAAGCCCCAGCCCGCGCGTCATCTGTACCACAGCCCCCTTGCTGGACGTGTACGGTGTTCGATTGGCCAGACCGACGATTCCCAATGTGCTGGCAATATTGACGATGCGACCGTAGCCTGCGGATTTCATGTGCGGAATCACAGCCTTGCAGCATAACCAGGTACCGTCCACGTTGATCTTCTGCACTTGCTGAAATTGTTCGTACGTAAGATCTAAAATACTGCCACGGATATTGATCCCGGCACTGTTGATCAGCACATCAATGCGGCCGGTCTGCGCTATCACGGTCTCAACGCATTGCTCGACTTCGGAGGGTTTCGCGACATCGGCCTGCAGACCAATGGATGGCACAGAAAATCCCTCAGAGATTTCTGTGGCGATCGCCTGAGCTTCTGACTGGCTGCGACTGACAATGACGGTGGTCGCGCCGGCTGAGGCGAGGGCGGCGGCCATCGCAGCACCCAGACCCTTTGAACCGCCAGTGATGATTGCAACCTGTCCGGTCATATCAAATTGCCGAACACCGGGGAGTGATTTCAAATCGACGACCGGAAGTGGTGTGGATGCCACAGGGATAATCCTTTGAGTCTGGAGGTTGGCCAGGAAAGCGTGAGCGGCTCTAATGATATGCTGGCCCTACGGAAATAGTAACCCTGCCGGTGAGTGCACTGAATTTATATCGTAGGGTGCGTGAAGCGGAGCGCAACGGACCATTTGTGGAAAGCGTGAGGAAACGGTGTGTTTCGCTGGCGCTGCACACACCCTACTTGAATCACTGACTCTTCGGGAGACTGGCAACCGGGACGCCGCGAGGGATACCATCGGGTCGGTTACTTGCCAAACCAACGGACTCCCGACTTTTTCGGAGCCACCGTGTCGAAGTCCGGTTCGATCAGATGTCCTGCTTCGATGATCGGCGGACCAGCACCCGGGCGGAAGTCATTGACGTCACCCTTCAAATGATCTTCAAAGCCCTGATTCGACTCAAGCTGTTCGTTGCCGAAGAATCGACCATCGGCCGAACGAGTGTCTGAGAACAGCGATTCATCAAACGATTCAGGTTCATCAAAGTCCGGTTCTCTGACGGCCCCCGGATTGCCGCGCGGCGTTCCGTCGAGCATCGTAGTGTCGCGAGAGGCATTGGCCAATGCCTGGCCTCGTGCGTTTTTCATCGGTGGCAGATCACCATGCGTTCGTCGCACATAGTCGCCTAAATCCACCCGAGCGATGCGGTGGTCGCCGCCAGGTGGTGTCCAGAGTGCCTCTGCCACCTGACAATTGGCCTCGATCCCTTTGAAGTTTAGTGTGAGTTCCGTTTCCTGCGGTGTAAAGCTGATCCTGACAGTGTGTGGGATCTGGTGACCGCCGCAGGTCCGATAGTTACTCAACTGTGCCCTGAGCAGATAATCGCCATTTTGATCGATCAATGCATGTTCGTACGCGAAGCCGCGAACCGTATCCACTTTGATGACCCGCCGCAGTGGCTGACCGCTGGCCGATTCTTCGATCGATGCCAGCCACAGGTCCCGCGACCCGGCGGGTGGTTTCTGGATGTGAAACTCCTCAGCATTCAGGGGCTGGATTCCCAGAATGACCATCAGCCATTCCGGGTCAAGCCTCGGAAAATTGCCAGGGACATATTCGAGCAAATGTGAGTCTTCGTGACGCCACGTCATGACCGCCGGTTCCCCCGGTTTGACGTAGGCCCAGCATAGCTCGTCGTTGGAACCGAAGTCCGCCATCGCGATCAGATTTTCGGCGGTGAGTCGAAAACTTGCCGGAGCGCTGCAGGCCAGCGCACCAGACAGTCTCTGGGGCAACGGTACTCCCGGCATGCTGACATTCACTTGCGTGTTCATGCATTTCCAGCTGTGCAGCCCGTTGTTTTGCGAATTCAGATAATCGACCAATTCTTCACAACTCAAAGTGCTGGACAGGACGGGATCGACGTGATGCACCACCGCAGTTTTGCCTGTCGTGCGACAGCCGACAAATGTCGCCTGCACGATCAGTATCAATGTGATGCGGAATAAGGTCATACGATCCGGGTCATTCAGAAAACGGCAGACGAAAAAAGCTCACTGACAAGCTGATGCACTACGCCGCAGTGGCGCGACCGGTATCGAACAATTGTTGCTGAAGTCTTTCGATCTGATCTTCATTCAGCTCTTCTTCCGGCACGTCGAACGGACCTTCCCCCGCACTGCCTACGAGGCGCATCGTCGGGCGATCGTCAAATTCAACGACCTCTTCCAGCACCAGTCGGCGCTTCCGGAGTAGCAGCAGTGCAAGTACATAGCGATACTGCTGCTGCACGATATTTGGTGAATCGGAAAGCTGCAGGAAATAGTCGAACAGTGAATCAGCATCGAGCTTCGGACGATTTGTTTCGTTCGATTCGGGGATCAGGCAACGCCAGTGACCAATGGCTTCCGGCGGAGGTCCTTCCCAGGCCTCGTTGCTGAAATCCTGACGCACAAGAGCACCCTGCTGTTCAATCAGAATTGACCAGCAAACATCCCCCGGCCGAAACGGCTGGCCGGTCTTAGCGCAGCATTTTGCTGCAGGGCGGATATTGAATTCCATTCGTCCAACGCCTCAATTCACGAGATGACTCAGGCTCAACACGTCCCTGGTGGCTGAATCGCTCTCTCGGCTCGGTCAACTCGGGCATCGTAACGGACAGATTGTAATTTCTCCAAGAGGAAACTTCGGATCCCGTCGGCAGAGCGACGGGCGTACAGTACACCCGTCGCTCCGCCG
>JAGQQS010000572.1 GCA_020426105.1 Planctomycetaceae bacterium | reverse complement strand
CGGCCTTTCAGGCCTTTGATTCAACACAGCGCTTCTTCCCGGGGCCTTACAGCCCCGGCAAAGGATGTGTCGGCCTTCCAGGCCTGAATCGCAATCGGACTCGTTTTGATTTTACTGTTTTATTGCTTGTCAAAATACTTCACAGCGTTGCCCCAACGGGGCGTAGCAAGATAGCCTGAGCAACGCCCTTGGACTTTGTGGTTACCGTTCAGCAGCCCTGAAAGTGCGATAAAGGCCTCAATGTCGTTTTGCGATTCCCCAAACGACCGGGGACCAGGTGGTGTCGGACCAGACTGAGATTAAGTTGGTCCGCTGTCAAAGAAAGAATCTCTCGTACAGCCCCCTTGACTCTCGGTGATTACTGTTATACAACTGTAGTCACTTGATTGTGTTTTGGTTCGAGGGCAGGCGACATGCTGGTACGCATAGAAAAAGGTTCGGCAGTTCCTGTGTCGCGACAAATCGCGGACCAGATACGAGCGCAGTGCCTGTCAGGACGACTGGCACCAGGGACGCAGGTACCGTCCGTTCGTCAAATGGCCCGCGATCTGGGTGTGAATCAAAACACTGTGCTGCGAGTTTACGAAAAGCTGTCGAGCGAAAACCTGCTCGAAGTGCGTCATGGCGAAGGCACGTTTGTTGCCAGTCGCATGCCGGGCAGGCAACTTGACGGTCATCGGCAGCAGTTTATGGATGCACTGACACAACTGGTGCGGCAGGGGCGACTGCTGGGAATAGACGATGCGGGCATTCGTACACTGCTGGATGAGATCCTGTCCTCGCCGCTCGTGGCTGAAAATGCCAGCGTCGAAACTACTGACTGCAACACTAATCCCGGAGAAACCTGATGCTCGATCCGGTCATTGAAATCCGCGACATTTGCAAACACTATCGCGATAAACAAGTTCTCTCAGACCTCACTTTCAGTGTGACACGAGGACAAACGTTTGCGTTTCTGGGGCGCAACGGAGCGGGGAAGACGACGACCATCCAGATGCTGCTGGGGCTTCTAAAACCGGATTCTGGTCTGGTGAAAGTTCTTGGGACAGATCCAGCTGTTGATCCGCTCACGGTGCGCCGTACCGTGGGATATCTGGCGGAAGATCAGACGATGTTCGGATGGATGACTGTTGATCAGTTGATTCGTTTTATCGCGCCGTTCTATCCAACCTGGGATCACGTATTGGCGGCAAGTTATGCGAAGCAGTTTGAACTTCCGCTGCGAACAAAAGTGCGGCATCTTTCGAAAGGACAAAATGTGCGACTGGGCCTGCTGCTGGCCCTGACTCACCGCCCGGAGGTTGTGATCCTGGATGATCCGGCACTGGGGCTGGATCCGATTATGCGGCGTGACTTTAACCGCGATCTGGTCACACATCTGCAGGCCGAAGGACGCACTGTCCTTTATAGTTCCCATCTACTGTACGAAGTCGAGCCTGTGGCGGACATGGTGGCCATTCTTCACGAGGGCCGGATCATTCGTCAGGGGACGCCGGAAGAATTGCGAACTCAGATCCGACGTCTCGTCATGTCCACAGAGAATGTTGCCCGCGTTGGCTCACGCCTGGAAATTCTGGACGGGCGCGTGGTCGCCGGTGAAGTGATCCTGACCGTGGATCACGCGGAGGCTGCGATTGCCCTCCTGCATCGCGAGGAGATTGGCCATCGGGCGGTGAGTCTGAATCTGGATGAGATTTTTGAGGCATTCGTCGCAGGATGTCGCAACATCCGCTTTGATCTGCCCGAATCGGAACCCGTGTTGCAGAAGACATGAAAAGGGATCCCATGAAAATCTGGCTGAACCTGTTCTGGAAAGAATGGCATGAGCAAAAATGGAAACTGCTGGCCCTGACGGCAATTGCGTTCGGTGTCTGCCTGACCCTGTTGCTGCAGGATATGCGGAATGCCACCTATCCATTGACCTTCACGATCATGGCGTATGCGCAGTTTGCTCCGATATTTGTCGGCATGGGGGTTTGTGCGGGGGAACATGCGAACGGTGCCATTCGCTTTGTTCGCGCTCAGCCCGTCCCTATGCGTCACATTGCCACCGTGCGCTGGATCACGGGAGCCTGCGTGCTGCTGATGCCTTTGCTTTGTGCCAGTGTCATGTGCTGGATCGCGATGTATTTCACTGATCAGGATGGCCCTAAGTCAGCACGAACCTACTCACTCATTGTGTTGCATCCTGGATGGAATCAACTATCAACGCTGCTCGTCTTTTCAGCGGCGGGAATGGCGGCGTGCCTGAATCTATACGCATGGATTGTGGCGATCGCTGTCAATCAGCAAACCGAGTTTAGCGCCGGATTGCTCGGCATGCTCACGGCAGTTACAATCATCGTTGTCGGATTCGTCAGTATGCTCGACGGAGTCCGTTCTTTTACTCAACTCGTGAGCTTGACATCCGGCCCCCTTGCTTCGGCGGTCGTTTTTGACTTCATCAAATTCTCCCATTTTGGGTATGTTTTCTTGATATGTGCATGGCAACTGCTCCTGGCGTTGACCCTTATGCAAGTCATGGTGTTTCGGTACGGCCGCGAGGAACCATGGTTCAACCCAGGTCTCTCTCACACCCGCAGAGAGGTTTCTAACTCTTCTCTACTTGGCAAAGCGCAGTCTTCGCAATGGCGAGCCCTTCTCTGGCTGCAACTGAGGCAGTCGATCCCAGTCTGTCTTGTTGGATTCTGTGTCGTTCTGGTCCTTGGCATCATGAACGCAGGAATTGCCCCTGACGCATTCGACAGCATGTTTCCGACCGTGGGTTGTGTGCTGGCACTATTGATCGGAGTTGGCGGCTTTGTTTCTGAACTGCAGCCAGACCTGCATACGTTCTGGCGGTCACGCCCCATCTCACCGTCACATTGGTTTTGGTTCAAATACACCGGAGGCGCGCTGGCCCTTGTCAGTTTGTTTGATTTGCCGTGTGTGCTGCTGACCTGGTCTGGAATTGCACAGACTTCAAGCCCAGGATTTGCCGCAGTTTTCCCTGTGCTGCTGCATCTGTTGTGTTACAGCTTTGCAGTCTTCGCCGCCTGCAGCGTGCGGCATTCATCGTACTCCACCGTGCTGGCGGTTTGTGCCCTGGTCGTGATTCTGGTTCCGGAGCTCGCCGAATTTCGAGTGCCGCGATTCCTGGCCTTTTTTGCGATGTGGGGAGACGCAGCGGATGCATCGAGACAGATTGAGGTCTATGCACAGCAATTCGGCGAGCTGGCAGGACATAGGCGAATCCTGGAAAGCATATCTGTGTTTGTGCTGCCCGCCTGTATGCTCATCGGCGCCCTCGCCATTCCAACCTCCATCGCTGCTGCATTTCTTGTAAAACGAAATATCTCCGTGGGGCCGTAAACAGAAGTTGTCACGGATTATTTGTTTTATTTGTTCAGCAGCAGTCTGCCGTTGCGAGTGGCTCGGAGTCGGTAACGCTGGCCTTCGTGTTCAATGATGACCTCCGCGGTGCCCCCGGCGATGTCATTGAAAACGACGCATCGCTCGCCCTCGGGACGTTCCACTTCGTGCGAGCTGGTTGTGTTTTCCGCAGAATCCGCTCCACAGATATCCTCCGCATCGATTCGATGCGCTCGTGGTCTTTCTTCTCCGCTCACGCGTTTCGCCTTGCTCTTGCAGCATGAAATTATATGAACGCAGACATTGACACGCCGCCACATACTGCTATTATATTGCGACTGAGTCTCAATTTCAGCAGTTTGGTGCTCAGAATGGTGCTTTTCTCATAGAATACTTTCCGCAGCGGGAACACTGTTCGGGGCGTGTACTATTGGTTGTGAGGCCTGATCGTCAGTTGGGCGAAGGCGAGGGGCAGAAAGCAATTTGCCGTCGTGGACGAGGCAACGAGTTCCCGGCTGTGAAGGGACTCGTTGCCTCGTCCA
>JAGQQS010000571.1 GCA_020426105.1 Planctomycetaceae bacterium | reverse complement strand
GTGAGGCTTTTTTGGTGATGGAATGGTGGAGTGATTGTCTTCATTCAACTCGCGTGGCGAAGAAGAACGTGCGAGAGGCAGGCACTTTGCGTTTAAGGCCCGGCTGGGCCGACACAACCTCTGCCGGGGCCGTGAGGCTTAGGTTCAGGCACATTTATTGCGTCTGGAGTTCACGGGGGATGAAATGTTTTTGTGTTTTGTAACTTCTTCCACGACGGATTCCTTTCAGCGTAGGTTTTGAGGAATTTTTTACAACAGGACGTTGGGTACGGAGCGCCATGGGCAATGGGAAAAATTGCTCCCCACGGCTGTGGCGTTCGGGTTGGAGCCCGGCAATGAGTCAGACGGAACGGTTGATCGAACAGCAGGCGAATTCCAGTGAAGTCGCAGGCACAATGACTTTTGGTGAACTCAATTTTGGAGGTGCTCGATTGGGAGATGCTCGCAGAACAAAGCGACTGATTCGCGTCGCAGATGCCATCTGCGGCACCCCGGCGGTTCGTTGCCGGAGAAAATGGGGACTCCAGCCCAGCTCGAAGCCTTATATCATCTGATGAAGTGTCCTGCCGTCACTCATCAGAAGGTGCTGATCGATCGCAAGTCCCGGGAGGCCGTGCTGCATGTGAGCGCATCGCCGGTGATGGTGATTGAGCCACCAGACTAACGCCGCGGGACGCCTGCCGTTATGCAACTCGTCGCTGGCTGTTTCCGGGTGGGAGACCAAGCTCAGTACGCAGGTCGTTAAACAACTGCTCCAGACATCGATTGCTTTTGCCCCAGTCGAACAGCTGTCCGGGGATGTCCGTCGATGCTTCGATCTGAGTTCCACCTTCGCACCGTTGCAGGGAAATCGTTAATATGCCCTTCAAGGCACAGATGGAAGACGGTAAATCAGCATGGACGACACATCCGTCCTGATGCTGAACGACGTTCTGCAGCGTCTGACCATGTTTCGCCAGAGAACAGAGCGTACGGGCAATCGCGCGGCCAATCGGAATCCTCATCAGGTGCGTGCGACCTTTTCCGGTACGAATCCCCCACGAAGCGTACATCGGCTGAACTACGGCCGCCAGACGGTCGAGGGGAATAGGGGATTGTATTACCTTGCCATAGACGGCAAGGATTGCCTCGCCCGAGATGCCCTTCGGAGCCGTGGCAGCATGCTGGGCAATGACCGAACGGACGGATTCAACACGGATGATGTTTTCGTACAGCGGATCTTGTTCCCAATTCCCGGGGCTGTACGCGACACATGCGTTATCTTCCGTTGCCGATGCAGATTCAGATTCCGCTCGGACAAGTGGGTTGCCACAGGAGTGGCAAAACCTGCCGCTGGCTTTCACACCACATTGCGAACAGAACATAATTGTCCTTTCGGCAGTTCAGGCCGTTGAGCTGAAACCGACAACAAATGCTCAAAACCTCTGTCTCTGTTTCATGCATCGGCATCTCGCGCCGTTCGGCGCAAGCAAAAAATCCTCGCGGCAAATTTACTCAGTCGGTTCACCGGTCCATTTACGGCCAAAATCGCTGCCTGCATGATGCTTCGCGGAAATCCGGCTGGCTGCAGGAACGTGATATGGCGCGTTGCTGCGTTTCACGGTGCGGCGTTGACGGCGTCGGTCCAGCTGTCTGTTCGAAACGGTGAGGCCGGGAGTCCGGCTGCGTTGACCAGATTAGGTTCGGCCAACTGATGCCATCCAAAACGAACCGCAACTGGCTGACTGACCTGAGCCGCGGAAACAACAACCGTATCTCCCTCAATCGTGGCCACTGCCGGGACGAAGTGCTTGTCTTCGCCCGCGACCGACCACCACGTAAGCGCCTTGCCATCGCGCGACTTCAGACCCGAAGCATGATCGAAAGTGATAGTGGCTTTGCCGCCCTCGATTTTGATGGATTTATACAGTGGCCCCGAGTATACAAGTTCTTTCCGGCCATATGTGTTTGCAAGTGCCCACAGTGAAAGTCGATGACCCACTTCCTGTTTATTTGGCGGATGAATGTCGTTCAGCGTTGTAATGTCCGTCAAGACCGCCATGCCTGTGTTCTTGACCTGCAGTGTGGCCGTCTGAGCTTCCCAGATACCCGGCAGCGCCGTTGGGTCTCCGCCATAGGTGTAGGGTGCGAGTTGCGCGAACAGGAATGGGAAGTCTCGATTCCCCTCCTGATTCCAGACGCTCCGCCAGCCTTCAATCAGCCCGCGCTTCAGCTGATAATAGTGCATGCCTTGTCCGTTGTTGGATTCGCCCTGATACCAGAGAAAGCCGCGGATCCCAAAGGGAACGATCGGGTGAATCATGCCATTATACAGACCTGTGTGCTGATAATTGCTGTTCAGCGGATGTCCGGGCGGACCCGCTGGCACGGCAGGCAGCGAATCACCAGGCTTTGCGACTTTAAACGTTTCATTCCACGTTTTGATCGCCCCGGCATAGTTGCCGATCGCGTCTGCATAGGCATCGAGCATGCCCAGCATTTCTTTCTTTTCGCCATCCAATTCAGGGATCGCCGTATAACCCTGAGGTGGTATCCAGGGTTGAATACGTGTGCCGCCCCATGCCGTCGTAATCAGACCAACGGGTACGTCAAGTTGCTGGTGAATCTCCCGGCCAAAGAAGTACAACACCGCCGATGAACCAGCAACGGTTTGTGGTGAACATTCGACCCACTGAGCTGCCACATGTTCGGACGGCGTGCCGGAATGAGTCAGGGGTATGATGAACAGTCGAATTTTTGGAAACGTGGCCTTCGCTATTTCTTCCTGCGCGTTTGTCGACTGCGCGACATTCCACTGCATGTTCGACTGGCCTGATCCGGCCCAGACTTCCCCTGCCAGAATATTGGTGATCTTGATTTCATTCTTGCCCTTCACGCTCATCTCGCGCGGACCACCAGCGGTCTTCAGGGCAGGCAGAATGACTTTCCATTTTCCGGCTTCGTCGGCTGTTGACCTGCCGACGGCTTCACCCATTGTAACGACGACTTCTTCACCAGGAGCGGCATCACCCCAGATCGGAATCGGAATGTCCATCTGCAGGACCATGTTGTTGCTGATCACCTCCGGCAAACGCACATCCGCGGTGGCGTGTGAAGCGCTCCACAACAGCGAAGCTACTCCAATCAAAAGACTCCGGCAGACAAACTTCATCTTGCACTACTCCTGCGATTTGTGGTCACTATTTTCTTTTTCTTCCGCCTGTGATATTCGGAAATGCAAATGCTATCAGCGGTTGCACGAGTTGTCACGGATGTCGCGCGTTCCAGCGTGCAAAGCTCTACGCGGTTCAGTTCACAGCAGACTGAAACATGCACTCACGCATTCACCTGTTAACCGAGATCCCGTACAGGGCTTCCGTCACTCAGTCGGTGTCGCAGTCCCTGATTCGTCGAAACGAACTCCTGCGTGTAATCGACACCCAGATGATACAGAATGGTCGCGGACAGATCGGCGGGCGAGACGGGATTTTCCGTCACGTATCCGGCGTGTCGATCGGTGCTGCCATAGACCTGTCCACCTCGAACGCCACCTCCGGCCAGCAGTGCGGTGAACGCATGCGGCCAATGATCACGACCGGATTTTTTGGTGTTTGAACTCTGAGTGAACTGTCCAAGTTTTGGCGTTCGACCAAACTCACCGATCGCGACGACAAGCGTTGTCTCCAGCAGACCATGATCATCCAGGTCCTGCAGAAACGCCGGAAACGCCTGATCGAACATCGGACACAGCAGTCTCCGGAGTTTGTTGAAGTTATCTTCGTGTGTATCCCAGCAGGTATTCGTGCCGGAGATTTTCGTCTCATCTTCCCAGTTGACAGTCACCAGCGAAACACCCGCTTCAATCAGCCGTCGTGCCATCAACAGACTTTGCCCCACGGAGGTCCGGCCGTATGTGTCGCGCAATGGTACTGACTCGCGTTCCAGATCGAGAATTTCACCGGCTCTATGCTGCAGCAGGGAGAACGCTCGATCGCGATGCCGATCGATGTCACTGACCAGCTTCCCGGAATACGTCAGGCGCGGATCGCCAAACTGCAGTTCATCTGCCAGACGGCGACGTTTCTCAATTCGTGACAGCGGGACCGTTTCAAAGGCGGTCAGTCCATCGACCTGAAATTCACCGTCGCCGGACCCCTGAATCAGCATCGCATCGTGACGCTCTCCCATCCGCCCGCCCGTCTGCCCGGCAATTCTCGCGCTTTGACCGGGAAACTGCAGATACCACGGCAACACGACAGACGGCGGCAATCCTGTCTGTGAGCTTCCGTACCGCATTGTCATGGCACTCAGCGACGGCCAGTCTTCCGGCGTCGCTTGATCGGTAATAGGCGCCGAATGATAGGGACGTCCACTGAAGACTTCACTGCAGGCCGGGCCGTGAACATTCATCTTGTGCTGCATCGAACGGAGCAGACACACTTTGTCCATCTGCTGCGCCAGCCTGGGCAGATGTTCACAAATCTGGATGCCGGGTACTTTTGTAGCGACTGGTTGAAATTCACCGCGAATTTCAGCGGATGCCGCCGGTTTCATATCCCAAAGATCTATCTGGCTGGGTCCGCCAAACAGAAACAGAAACACGCACGCATTTTGCCGTCGTCGTTTTGTGCCGGGGTCGTTCGTCTGAGTCGCTCTCAGTTGTGCCAACTGCGCCGATGTCAATCCCAGCGCACTCAGGCCACCAATTTGCAGAAGCGACCGTCGTGACAGCCGTTCGCGTTCGCGCAAACCATCTCTGAGATAACGGAGCATGATTTTTTGTTTCCGCAACAATATTCAGTCCCACCAGCGATCGATTCTAGCAAGAATCCTGCAAATCACCATAAAAATCCGCCGAATGCCCGTTTGCCGGTGGCAAGCGGGATTTCAGCAGATCCAGTCTGTCGGACGAGTGTGCAATTGTTGTCAGGCACATCATCTGTCAGTATGCTGATGCCAGTGTGATGGGGCGGATTCACATTTTGTTGGGAACGTAGCAAGTCGGTATCACTGGGTTCAGGCCCGGCAGGGCCGACACATCGAATGCCGGGGCCGTGAGGCCCCGGATTGCTGAAATATAATTGTCGAAGGCCTGAAAGGCCGACACAA
>JAGQQS010000570.1 GCA_020426105.1 Planctomycetaceae bacterium | reverse complement strand
CCATGCCACTCAGTTCGGGCAGTCCCGTGGCGAGCATGACAAGGTCAAATCCCAGTGGGATCTCCGTCAGCCGTTTAATCGCATCCACCGCGTTCTGCACGCCGACGGACGAGTGCCCCAGATGTTGCAGCATTTTCTGACAGGTCATCTGCACCGTCACGTCATCATCGACAACCAGAATCTTCATGGGAGATTCTCCGCTCAGTCCGATGTGAAATCCCTGGATGAACCCTTCTGTAGGGAAAGTCATTGTCGGGATTGTGGTTTGGCCGATGCCTCTCGAGGACGGGTCGGCAGGAACGATTTCAGGCTCCCATTCTGCAGGATCGAGTTTGCAGAGGGTGTCGGCAACATGCCAGGAGGCAGGGAAAGCGTGCCTGGAAGCTGCGGGATTTTTTTCTGCAGGTCAGCGGGAATCTGTCCGCTCAGCACATCATCAAACTTTTCCATCGCGCCGTTTAGTTTCGCGCGATCCTTGTCTTTGATCAAACTCGAATTCGAAACCTGCTTCACTAAACCGCGGGCATCCACGTTGCCCGATCGAAGACTTGCCACCAGCGTCTGGACTTCGGAAGCTTTTTCGATCAATTCTTTGTTTTCCCGCAGGAGTCTGTCGTAGTCGGCTGCGAAACGATTCTTGAGCGTCTGAATCTGCTCGTCGGCAAAGTCGCTCACTTCTGCCACTAGCTTCTCTTTCGCAATTTCCATTTGGTGTGTGAATGCGACTTTTACCCCGGAAGCGACCTGTTCTCCGACATCCGAATGCATCTCGATCTGAGGTTCACGAATCGTACCGGAAATCTGCACCGTCGCATTGAGTGACCGCAGGTCCGCGAACACCTCATTCGCTGCCTCTACAATTTCGGGGCGCAATTCATCGTTTGCCGAAAATGTCAGACTGTCGAGGCGAGAGTTCAGCGTCAGATGTCCCTGAATGTGATTTTCGACGACGACGAGCCGACTCTGCCACGCAATACTATTCATGATCGCATGCAGGCAGCTCTTTTCGGGATTACCGGCACGGAGCGGAAGTTCATTCGTATCCCGAAAGTCGGCCAGCATCTCAGCCACCGGTATTTCTCTGGTAGCGTCATAGGTAACTTTCAACCGCAGAGGCCGCGAGCCTTCGGCCCCAAGTGACATAATACAAGGTCGTCCGAGCAGCTTTGGATCTTCGGTAACGTCCGTCAACAAAGCCTGAAACGGAACAGATTCGCTGCTCACAGAAATCGTTCCCGTCATCCTCAGGCTCTTCAGCAGAAAATCCGGCATCGGATTCACGGCCCAAAAATCAAAATCGTGACCGGGGCGGCGTGGCGGTTCGATTTGGTCCTGAAGCCCATGCTGATAGTCACGTATCGTTTCCACCCAGGTCAGAACCTCCTGAAGGCGAAGGTACATGGTTCGCCCGAGAAGTGCCTCCGAAATCCGCCGCGGATCCGGTTTCAGCAGCGCCAGCGTATGCCTGACTTTCTCCTGATCATGAAGTCGGGCATCATTCAGCAGCTGAAAATCTGAACGCACCTCCGGTACGATTTCCTTCAGGTCATCACGAAACGTCTGTGCTTCACGCAACAAGAGTTCCGCCTCCTGTGCCACAGTGAGGTATTGTTCGATCTGTTGGAGAGTGTCACCCTTCCGTGCGTTTTCGAAATCCTGTTTCAACGCTTTCGCACGCGGTTCAAGCTCTTTGGCCCGAACGACGAGTTCGTCAAAACGGCCATCCCATTTTTCGTAGACTCCGGTGCCGACGCGCCAGGTTTCCAGATTGTTTGGATCCAGTTGTGACATAACCTGCGATTCGAGACCGGATAACCATTCGTCGCCGAGTTCTGTCAGCTTATCCGTGATCCACGATGGCTCAGCATCCATCGGCTCTTCTGTAGTTTCGAGCTGACCGTCGTCATTGCGACGTGTATCAAACCGCAGACCATCAATGTGGCCGTCTTCGACGACAAATCTTCGCCGCGAGAGGGAATGCGGCTCAAAGCTGACATGCAGGCTGTCAAACTCAACCAGATTTTTTCCCGGACGACTGGCGCTGGCCAGGGCCAGTCCCTGAATGGCAAACGACGGCGGGAAATATGTTGTCTTTAATTCCGCGACATCCACTTTGGCGCCAGTCACCGACTGGAATGACTGCACGATTACATATTGCAGCAATGGGTCAACACCGAATGTCAAAAATGTCAGCAGCAGACCAACGATGGTTAGCCGTGGTATGATGTAAGTCCATCGCATGAAAAGTCTCGATGATCAAAAGTGCGTCGTGTGCAACGTCCGGCGATCACGTTGAATGGAAGGCAATGCGAACAAAACAAAAACGCTAATCACGGGTTGTTCCGGGGCGGATTCGCATTTTGTTGAAAAAAAACTGGCAAGTCGGTATCTTCGAGTTCCCAACAACTTGTGAATCCGCCCGCTGTTCCGTCTACAGTTCGACGGAGCCGAATCGCTCAGCCCATTCAGCGCCCAGCAATAGTTTTGTGATCCACCAGTGACGAATATGCCGCGCCAGTTTTTCAGAATACTTTTGAAAAATAGGGCGACTGATGCGATGCACAGGCCAGAGCAGAATCAGGCCGCAGACGAAACTACCCATGACAATCGAGTTATTGAAATCCGTCCACGGCATCAGTGGTGTGTCGTAGACAGCTTCCCAGAATCCTCTGAGACCCGGCTGGCTGAGCACAAGGACGCCGACCTGATCGAAGGCTGAGTCAAACCACGCAGACATAAACGTCAGCGTCACGGCTGCACAGGCTGTCACCGCAAGATTGACGCGCGTGGCGGCGACGCAGAAACCGATCACGATCGCCAGCAAATTGCCTTTGGGAACAATTCCCATCAGCATTCCCAGCGCGAGACCATACGACATTTGAGTTGGTGTCGATTCAATGACAAGTGCTTTGAACAGCAGTCGAAGCGGTCGCAGTATCAGAAACATAAATCCTCCCCGACACATTTATCCAGACGCATCTCTGCCAGCTTGCAAAAGTCTGACAGGAACTCTGGCACGGTTATCACGCATGGTCAAGACGAGGCAAGCGGGTGCAGCGGGCGTGGCGCCGAACTGGTTCAACACTTCGCGGGACTTTCAAGCAAAAACCGGCCGAATTGCTTTCATTTCGGCAGATATTGCCGCAGCTGACACGACACTGACATTCGTGCTTCAGGTTTCCTTTTAGTTGGTCTGTGTGTCTGGTAGCGTACACGTGGGTTACTTGGTTTTGGCCTGTTCGCATACGGCCTTGAGAAGAGAGATGAGGTCATGCAGAGGATCTGCAATTCATGAAACTTGAATCTTTCAGGATTGTCGAGTCCTCTTCGTCCGCGCAGCAGCGGCTTGTGACAATTTCCAATCGTGACACTCGGTATAAAGACATTTATGAGATCGACGTTGCGATTGAACAGGATTTGGTGCCGGTCGAAATACGGAGATATTCAGGCGACCGCTTGAGCAGTACGACGACGATCACGTATTCCAATGGCAGCAATCATGTTCGATTTCCTGAAGGCTGGAGCACGAACTTCGGCAGTGGTGCAGAGGATTCGAGTGATATGCCCCTGCGCGCTGTTCACTGCTACAAAGTGACTGTTACAAACTGTGATCTCGCCCCCTTCATTTCTGAGGACCTCTTTGAATTGCAGGCTCCGCCCAATACAAAGGTCAACAATGAATTTACATGTGAGAATTATATTCTAAGAGCCGATGGCTCGAAGCGACTGATCACCATCGCGGAACGGAATGCAGGAGTCACGTACCAGACTCTGGTAGATACAGAATCTGGCATGGCGGCGCCGAACGTTACCGCGACACCTCAATTGCAACCATCCGATTCTCGTGCCCGGTCAGTGTCTCCGTATGTCATTGGGTTAGCGATTTTGTGTTTCGCCGCCTTGGTATTCATCCTGGTTAGAACTCGGTTGTAGTACAGGAAAGGTGGGACAGTTGTTTTTCGTTTTCCTCCTGCTCGCGTTGTTATGTTGAGACGACGGCGAGATGGTTGAACCAAATCCGAGCAGAACGCAGATCCGGACTTCGTTGGAGCTTACCGTTGAATCATGAATCCAGTGAAGGTCTCTGCGGCTTCTGTTTGCTGACGATGAATTTCTGAGATTCCCGAGCCGAATCGTTCTCGCAGTCGATCGATCAGACGTTGGATGTTGTCGGGAGTTCCGGAAACGACAACCTCAACACGCCCGTCAGGCAGATTTCGAACGAATCCATTCAGGGGCAACCCGGATGCGATCCGTTGCGTTGTCCAGCGAAATCCGACACCCTGAACCTGCCCCGAAAACAGAATCTGCTCAGTGATGTCCGGCATCGTGAAATTCCTTCATTTGAACTCGATATTGATGACAAAAAATCCCGGCCGAGACAGCCACATTGAGGGAGTCCGTTCCATTCAGCATCGGAATTGTCAGGCGTTGGGACAGGATACGCTGCACCTCATCCGATACACCATCATATTCATTCCCGAACACCAGCACAGTGCGTTCCGAGAACCGGTATGTGTCCAGGCTGATCGTGTTCCCCTCCAGGACTGTGCCACAAATTTCGAAGCTCCGATCACGATGAAGTTCCGCCAGTGAAGCTGGCAAATCATGGGTTTCAACAATTGGCAGAAACAACACATTACCCATCGAAACGCGAAGCACGCGGCGGGAAAAAGGATCGGCGGACCCCTTGCCAAAAATCAGACCATCGGCACCAAATGCGGCCGCGATTCGAATCAGCGCTCCGGCGTTTTCAGGATCAACCACACGGTCGGCTGCCACAATCAGTGAACGCCCCTTCGCCGGAATCCATTTTTCGAAATCTGGATTTTCCGGGCGAACAGCGCAGGCCATCACGCCGCAATGAAACGAAAACCCAACAAGTTCATCGGCGAGTTCCGAACGCATCCTGAGCACGCATACACCCGGCGGCAGGAACGGTTCACACGTGGCGAACTTTCTGTCGCTGACAAGAACACTGTGCACCTGCAGTGAACTTCGCAGAACACGTTCCACAACCGTGACTCCTTCGGCCACAAACAGCCGCGCATCACGGACAGAATTTCTGGTCTTCAGGTTCCTG
>JAGQQS010000569.1 GCA_020426105.1 Planctomycetaceae bacterium | reverse complement strand
GATGCGATGTTTAGCGGCGAAAAAATCAATCTCACAGAAAACCGCGCGGTGCTGCATGTCGCATTGCGTGCCCCTGCAGGAGCAGTCATTCTGGTCGATGGCGAAAACGTCGTGCCACAGGTGCATGCCGTACTCGGCAGGATGGCAGATTTTTCCAATCGTATTCGCGGAGGTCAGTGGAAAGGCCACACAGGCAAACGGATCCGAAACATAGTCAATATCGGAATTGGTGGTTCAGATCTGGGGCCGGTCATGGCCTTCGAGGCACTGAAGTCGTACAGCGATCGCAATTTGACATTCCGGTTTGTTTCCAACGTCGATGATTCGGACCTCGCAGAAGCCGTTCGCGATCTGGATCCGCAGGAGACACTTTTCATCGTCGCCTCGAAAACGTTTACGACGCAGGAGACAATGACAAATGCCGAAAGCGCTCGCGCATGGCTGCTTAAAGGGCTGGGCGGCGATACCAATGCCGTCGCAAGCCACTTCGTCGCGGTTTCGACAAACGCGGCACAGGTTGCCGCGTTTGGAATCGATCCGGCGAATATGTTCGAATTCTGGGATTGGGTGGGTGGTCGGTATTCGATGGTCTCAGCGATTGGACTTTCCACGATGCTGGCGATCGGTCCGGATCACTTTCATGAACTGCTGGACGGGTTTCATCAGATGGATGAGCACTTTCGGACAACACCGTTCGAACGGAATCTGCCGGTATTGATGGGACTGCTGGGAATCTGGTACACCAATTTTTTTAAAGCTGCTACAACCGCGGTGCTGCCATACGAGCAGTACCTGCGACGATTTCCCGCGTATCTGCAGCAAATGACAATGGAAAGCAACGGGAAACATGTCACGATCGATGGGCACGTGGTTCACTATGAGACGAGTCCCGTTTACTGGGGTGAACCCGGAACAAATGGACAACATTCGTTTTACCAGCTGATCCACCAGGGAACGCGACTGATTCCCTGCGACTTCATCGCGTTTGGAAAATCGCTCAATCCGACAGGTCGACATCACGACATCCTGGTGGCGAACGTTTTTGCCCAAAGTGAAGCACTGGCGTTCGGAAAAACGGCGGATGAGGTGCGGGCTGAGGGGACTGCGGAATGGCTTGTGCCACATCGGGTATTCGAAGGGAATCGCCCGTCGAATACGATTCTTGCGGAGCGTCTGACACCCGGGATCCTTGGCAAACTGGTCGCCCTTTATGAGCATTCAGTTTTCACTCAGGGTGTCATCTGGAATATCGACTCGTTCGATCAGTGGGGCGTCGAACTGGGAAAAGTTCTGGCGCAGCGCATTGTTCCGGAGCTGGAGAATTCCGTCGAGCCCGATCTGCGACATGATTCTTCAACGAACCAGCTGATCCGACGCTATCGAAAGCTCAGGGCAGCTCAATGAAACTGACGCTGAAAATCATTGTCTTGTTTCTGATCGTCGCATGCTGCCTCGTCGGATTCAGCGGTTATATGTCCGTTCTGCGTGAAATCGCGTTCTTTGAAGAAGAAATGACGGCTCGTCATGGTCGCCTGGTCACCGCCGTTCGACCCATGTTACTGGATGCCTGGAATTCTGCCGGACGAGGCGGCATGCTGAGATTCGTCGCCAGCATTGAAGGCGACGAGCAACAGGTTCGCATTCGGTGGGTATGGCTGGATGCGACGGTTGACGATGCGACGCGTCCGATAGCGCCGCCGGAGTTTTTGTCGCAACTTGATTCAGCCCGACTGACGTCCGTGAGCGTCCGCACCATGGACGGGTCGGGACTTTATTGTTCGTACTATCCCTTTGAGCTGGGTGATGGTCGACGCGGTGCTCTCGAATTGTCAGAATCTCTGGGCCGCCGCGACCTCTATACACGGAGTACCATCAGACGAACGTTTGGTCTTATGGTGGCGATGGTTGTTGCCGCGATGCTGCTGGTTGCCGTTGTCGGCCTGCGACTGATCGGACGTCCGCTGCAGGCACTGATGCGGAAAACTCAGCAGATCGCCGCTGGCGATCTGCTGACGCCGGTGATCGTAAAGGGATCCGATGAACTGGGTGCACTGGCAAAGGCACTGAACGACATGAGTGCTCAGCTTGATTCTTCGCAGCAGGCGGTCCGCAGAGAATCCGCTCAGAAAATTGACGCGATTGAACAATTAAGGCACGGCGATCGCCTTAAAACTGTGGGACGTCTCGCGTCGGGTGTGGCTCACGAACTGGGTACCCCATTGAACGTCGTCAGCGGCCGCGCGGGTTTAATCATCGGCGGAAAACTAAGTGACGAAGAAGTCGTCCGCAGTGCAAAGCTGATTCAGGATGAGGCGACGCGAATGACGGAAATCGTGCGGCAACTACTCAACTTTGCCCGACGGTCATCTCCCAAACAGATGCTGTGTGATCTGAATCTGGTTATTGAGCGAACTGTCAGCCTGATGGAACCCATCATCAAGACCCGGCACGCGCAGGTATTGATCACACAGCAACTTCCGGACGGCGTCAGCGTCAATATCGATGCCTCCCAGATGCAGCAGGTGTTTTCCAACCTGCTGATGAATGCACTGCTATCCAAAGATGCCGATGTAACGATCAGGATCGATACCTGTTGTTGCGAAGCAAGCCCACAGGAATCACCGGATAGTCCCTCAATCCGATGTGTGCGTACCACAGTCGCCGATAATGGAAATGGTATCGCGAAGTCTGATATTCCTCATATCTTTGAGCCGTTCTTTACAACACGCGACATCGGTCAGGGAACAGGGCTCGGACTTTCAATTTCTCACGGGATTGTCTCAGAGCATGGAGGCTGGATGACTGTTGAAAGTGAACCGGGTGAAGGAACCACTTTTGCCGTATTCCTGCCAGTGGAGGTATCCCTGTGAAGGGTCATATACTGCTTATCGACGACGAACGCAGCATGGTCGATCTCCTGGAAACCGACCTGGCCCTGCGAGGCTACCGCGTCACCGGGTTCAATTCGTCAGCTGCTGCGCTGGATGCGCTGCCGACGACGGACGCTCAGGTGGTGCTGACGGACTTTCATATGCCTGGGATCAATGGTCTGCAGCTGTGTGAGCGAGTAGTCGCCAATCGCCCCGATATTCCTGTCGTCGTGATGACGGCTTTTGGAAGCATGGAAACGGCCATTGAAGCCATTCGAGTCGGAGCGTGGGATTTTGTGACGAAGCCTGTTGAAATGGAATTGCTGGCCGTAGTCATCGACCGAGCTGTACGGCATCACAATCTGCAGGAAGAAGTTCGACGACTCAGTGACAGGCCCGAGCCGGCGAATCAATTCGAAGAGCTGATTGGCGCCAGTTCGGCGATGCAGAAACTTTTTGATCAGATTCGCAAGATAGCTCCGACGACGGCGAACGTGCTGATTACCGGAGAAAGCGGAACCGGCAAAGAATTGGTCGCGCGGGCGATTCACCGACATGGTTCCCGAAAAGAGGGTCCATTCGTCGGCATCAACTGCGCGGCAATCCCGGAAAATTTACTCGAGAGTGAACTGTTCGGACACACCAAAGGCGCGTTCACGGATGCGCGGACGGAACGTAAAGGACTGTTTCAGCAGGCTCAGGGAGGCACTTTGTTTCTCGACGAAATCGGAGATTTCCCGCTAAGCCTGCAGGCCAAGCTGCTGCGGGC
>JAGQQS010000568.1 GCA_020426105.1 Planctomycetaceae bacterium | reverse complement strand
GCCCCATGAACGGCAAAATCTGCCGTTCACCTTGGGTAGTGGACGAGGCAACGAGTCCTGGTCAGCCTGCGGTAATGGACGAGGCCACGAGTCCCGGTCAGCCGTGCAACTGCAGGGGACTCGTGGTCTCGTCCACTACGATTCGTCTCCTTTTTGATTTCGACAACGCACTGCAAAAATTGCTTAAGACCGTTGGGATCAGGGGCGATCTTCGAAAATCGTTACGGATTCCGTGACGATGAGGGGATCCTTGAGGTGTTCGTACTTCAAAGACGCTCGTACCAGAGCGTTCTGTGCCGGGCGTTCGCCCTGCAGTTTAAGTTCGAACGTCATTTTCTCACCCGGCTGAATGGCCTCCACCAAAGCATAGTGTACTGAATTGCCGACCCGGCGCGCGGGGTTTGTGCGGGTTCCGGCAGCTTTGACGGAGATCTCAGACGGAACATTGACGACCATTTCTGCATTACGTGCCACAGCGGTTCCGCGGTTTTCAATCGTAATCGTAAAACCGAACGTTTCGCCAACAGCGACAGGTGCATCCTGACGGCTGATGTCGGCGGTCATATTTTCGTAGTCTTCCACAGTGACGATGGTATTTTCCGTCGCCTGTGATCTGAATCCGGCGCTTTCGACAACTTCCACGATCGTCTGACGTCTCCCGGCCGACAGCGCTTCAAGTTCAACCTCCAGAACCGTTTGTTTATGCGGAAGCAAACGTTCAATTTCCCAGCGAATACGTCCTGTCTGCGGGTTATAGACACCTCCGTTATCGGCCGAGACGAATCGCATTCCTTCGGGAACCTGTTCAGTCACGACAGCCTTGTTGGCTTCAAAATTCGAATCATTGGCGATGATGTTCTGAAATGTGGCCGTGCGTCCGACAAAGCGGCGTTCAGGCCCAAGCCTTTGAATCGTCAACTGAGCACCGACAATGTCGATGGCGGTTGTTGTGCGATCTGCAGAGACGCCGGACACTGTGACTTCGGAATTCGCGCGAAGACTGCCAGGCTCGGCAGCAATAACCGTTAAGTCAATTTTTTCCTGATCACCGGCACGCAGATGCTCGATTTCGTATTCGAGATCACCGCCTTCTGAATGCTTTAATCCCGGTGGCAACACACTCCGCAGAATCACGTTACTGGCGTCGCCAGTGCCGGAATTTCGAACGGTGTACTGGAGTTGAACTTCATCGCCCACTTTTACTTCGGGGGGGCCGGTAACTTCCAGTGTGATTTTGGGGGCTGTAATGACGGTGGCAGACTTAACCTGAGCCTTAAATCGGACCGTGGCAACTCCGTCCAGCGTGCCTTCGCCGGTCGGAGTAATGCGAACCAGAATTTGCTGATTCTCACGTGGCGCCAGTTCCTGAATTTTCCAGCTCAACTTTCCGCTGGCGCGGTCAAATTCGGCCGATGGTTTTGAGTATTCAAGTTTGGCAGCATCGCCCAGTTCATCATCAACGATCACATCGTAGGCCGATGAATCACCCTCGTTCGATACCACAATCGTGTACTCATGCGGCACGCCCACTGTGGCTCGTTCCGGCGCGCGTTTCTGAATGCTCAGCTGGGGGCGCATCACCTGCGAAAAATTCCGATCCGGAGAATCACTGGAAGAATCACCGGGACTCACGCGACTCCGATCCGGGGCTGACCCGCGGGGGCCATCGGGGATAGCGGGCAATTCAAGCGCATCACCCAATTCGTCACGCCGTCGGGGAGCAGAATCGAAGGGAGAGTTTTCATCCAGTTCCGGGCGGGATCTGCGATCCGGGTAACTCGGTGCCGGAAAGTCATCGTCCACTGGCGAGCGGGGCGTCGTCCGCAAACCGGAATCCTCAATCGGCCGCGGTTCGCGGAGATCAGGGACCGGCTCCATATCAAAATCCACTGGCGGAGTTTTCCGCGTGTCGGGCCTTGAGCGAGGATTATCGGGCCGGGGCTCGGGCTGAGGCGCATCTGGTTCAAAAAATCTGGTCGCGGGATCCGGTTCAGGAGTCCGCTCGGGCAGGACAGGATCCGTGTCAGCCGGAGCGGGATCGCGATCAGGGAAATTCGGTGATTCGGGTCTCGGCGTGATGTCAAAATTAGGCGAGGAATCGGCATCGAACCCAGGCACGTCCATCAAGGGAACGTCTTCCTCGGGGAGTTTCGGAGAATTGTCGAAATTCGGGATCGTGTCAGCCTCTTCAGGCTTCACAATTTCTGAAACAGGGTCCGGCATAAAAAGTTCGATCGAATCATCGTCCACCGGCGTTGCGGGTGCGGGTCGAGCCTGCGCGGTCCGCGTATCCTGGAATGTCTGCGCCGACACGGGAATCGTTTTCGCTGTCGGTTTCGGAGTGACTTCTGCGGGTGTCACAGGTGTCGCGGGGGATGGATTCGCCAGGGCCGCGTTCTTCTGCCCGCTGTTTCCACTGAAGAATACGGTGCCGGAAGAGCCGGCTTGTTTCCCTGAACCCACCGATGTTGTCCCTGACGCCGCATTGCCCGGCGATTTTGAGCCCGTCACCGGAACAGACTCACCAGCAAAGCTCGTGGGTTGAATGATGGGTACCGAACCAGGTTCCGACAAAGGTTCAGCAGTTGCGGTTTCGGCAGGCGAATCTTTCCTGACGGGCTGCTCAGCGACTTCAACAGAGCGTTCAAAAGGATTATCGTCATCGGTCAAGCTGTCTTTCATGACCGTCCGACTGACCGGCGTCTCGACAACCTTGGCCTGCGAATCAGAGTTTTTACCGAAAGCGGGGGGCTCGCTGTCCGCGTCCGGTTCGTTGAGGGCAAACTGCATATCGTCCGGCACTTCAGTGCCAGCCAGCATTTTGTCCAATTCCGTCGTCGCGTCAGGAATCACGTCCGTGTCGGCATCAGACCGGGCCAGAGCCGCATCCGTTGACGGAGCAACACTGGAAGCCTGGCTGGGCCTGGGCAGACGACTCTGAACCTCCAGAACCACAAGGGTTCCGATGCCGATAATGCCGACGGCCGTTATTAATTTCCACATAGAACTTTGCATGGGAATCCCTTCCCGCGCCCAAAAATCGGTCCTCAACTCCGCCTCCTGCGGAGAGATCACACGGCGCTTCTGCGGAACATGTAGCAGAATTTGCCGATTGGTGGAAGACGACTTTTCTGACGCGCAGTGAAGACTATGAGGAGGTATGACCAACGTATTGCTAAAAAAATCCGCTATTGGACCGACTCGCCAAGCCCCACCTTCTCCGAGGCTTTTTCGTAGTATTCCATCGCCTGCGGAAGCAATTCACGGAGTGCGGCCGATCGAGTGGCGTCGGAGGGGTGTGTGGACATCCATTCCATGGGTGCCGCTCCGGTTTTGGCGGTGGCAAAGCGTTGCCAAAAGACCGGCGCTTCAGAGGGGTCATAACCTGCTTTGGCCATCAGCATGATGCCGATCTGGTCAGCTTCCATTTCATGCTTGCGACTGTAGGGCAGGATCACGCCGTATTCCGAAGCAGCGCCGTAGGCAGCAAGCACAATTTTCTGCTTTTCTTCTTCCTGCTTCTGCATGACATAACTGACAGCCGATTTTCCCAGATTCTGGGCAGTTTGATAGGTCATTCGCTCACCGCCGTGGCGGGCAATCGCGTGGGCCACTTCGTGTGACATCACAACGGCCAGACCTGCCTCATTTTCACACACGGGAAGAATGCCGGTGTAAACCGCGACCTTGCCACCCGGCAGGCAGAACGCATTCTGAGTGTCAGATTCGATCACGTTGAATTCCCACTCAAAGTCTGGTCGATTTGCCACGGCGGCGATCCGCTGGCCTATGCGGCGAACAATCTCTATGGCTTTTTCGTTTTTGGTAAGCGGTTCCGACTTGAGGACTTCCTGATACGCGGTCAGTCCCATCGCATTTTCGGATGCTTCCGATGAAAGCAGCACCTGCTTTCGATTAGTCATGGGAACCTGCTGACATCCCAGCATCACGAGTGTGACTGAAGAGCCACAGGACAGCAGCATAGCGACGATCAATATCCAGCGAAGTCGCGATATCTGCGGAGGAAGTTGAGTGCTCATATTCACTGTCCTGACGATGGACTTAAAGGCAAAAGCAGCCGCAAACCGGCAGGGCTGGCGGCGGTACTGTACCGCCATCGGGAAAAACGACTCAAGCCGTGTTTTCCGTGTCTCAACGGACATCGGCTGTGTATTGACTGGAAAAAATGGGAGAATCGGGGTAAGCCAACCTGATTTTCAGGGGGCGATTGAGTCTCCAGTCGGGATTCGCGTCGCTGCCACGCTCTCAACTGGGCAAAATTCTCGCTACACTTCGATTTGTGGGGGCTGACGCATGGTTGTCTCAACGGATCGCGGTAAATTTGTAAACTCGGGATCAGAAAAACGGGCGGCAGCGCGTTTTGATTGCGGGAATGTCTGTGAGCAGATCCGCGAGACACGGTCCATTTTCTTCATCAAACTTGCAACGGGCGTTTTTCATGTCTCGCAGAGTATATGTCTCTGGAAAATTGGTTCCGGCGGATCAAGCTGCCGTCAGTGTGTTCGACCATGGGCTGTTGTATGGCGATGGTATTTTCGAGGGCATTCGTGTCTACGGTGGTCGAGTCTTTTTGCATCGTGAACACATTGACCGACTCTACGAAAGTGCACTGGCAATCCGCCTTGAAATCCCGATCACGCACGCGGAGATGATCAAGGCCGTTGAAGATACGGTCAAAGCCAACGATATTACGGATGGTTACGTACGACTCGTCGTGACCCGCGGCTCCGGATCGCTGGGACTGGACATTCGACGCACCAGCAACCCGCAGGTGATCATTATTGCCGATACAATTTCACTGTATCCTCCGGAACTCTACGAAACCGGACTGCGTCTGGTCACAGCTGCCACCATTCGCAACCATCCGGGAGCTTTGAGCCCCAGAATTAAATCACTCAATTATCTCAACAACATTATGGCCAAGATTGAGGGCACCGATGCTGGTACGGTCGAAGCCCTGATGCTGAATCACAATGGTGAAGTTGCTGAGTGCACGGGTGACAATATTTTCATCGTCAAACGCGGCGTCCTGAAGACGCCTCAACCCGATGCGGGAATTCTGGAAGGGATCACACGCAATGCGGTCATGCGTCTGGCTGCTGAAGCCGGAGTCAGGGTTGAAGAGTGTGTGCTGACGCGGCACGATATATTTACTGCCGATGAATGTTTTCTGACGGGCACCGCGGCCGAGGTGATCGCTGTGATCAGTCTGGATGGACGGAAGATCGGAACCGGTACACCGGGGCCCGTTACGAAAGACCTGTTGGTCCGCTTCCGCAAACTAACGCAAACCTGATCGACTTCAGCGTACTCATCATCACGATTTGACCTGAACATCTGAAATCCTGAGAACAGCAAATGGCACGATCGCGAGATCTGTTTGACGATACAACCATGACCTTTGGTGAGCATCTGGAGGTGCTCCGCGTCCATGTCTTCCGGGCCGTATTGGGAATCGTGATTGCCGTATCGATCACACTTTTTTTCGGAGATCGAATTTTCTACTGGCTGCGAACGCCGGTCGAAAACGCGATGAAATCAAGGGGCATCGAGAATATCACTATCGATGTGCCCAAAGTCAGTTTCTACACGTATCTGGCGAATCTGTTTTCTTCCAAAGAGACGCCGCCTGATGAACTCGTCGTTGAGCCCCCGGAAACACTGCGTGCCGATCAGCTCCGCGTTACTGTCAGGAAGTCGGACCTGTTGAAGGCCGCGGGGCAATTGTCTCCCCCGGTCCCGGAATCAGAGGAGAGTGTGTATCTGATCATCACGGCCCCTGAGTTCGCTCAACTGCGAAAGGTCGTCGATGACACCAGCAAGATCACGACCCTGAAGATGGAAGAGGGATTCATGTCATACATGAAAGTCTGTTTCTTCGCCGGATTGTTGCTGGCTTCTCCCTGGGTGTTCTATCAGTTGTGGTTGTTTATCGCAGCCGGACTGTATCCTCATGAACGCAAGTACGTGCATGTGTATCTTCCCATGAGTATCGTGCTGTTTGTCCTGGGTGCACTGTCGGGATACTTTTATGCATTCCCGTTGATGCTGGATTTTCTGATTGGCTTCAATGACTGGCTGGGTATCGGCTTTACGCCGCGTCTCTCCGAATACATCAGCATGGCGATGCTGATGCCGCTGATGTTCGGTGTCAGCTTTCAGCTCCCGATGGTCATGGTATTCCTGGAACGTATCGGAGTGTGCTCAATCAACACCTACAAGGACAACTGGCGAATTGCGGTTCTCGTGATCTCAATCGCATCCATGGTTCTGACGACGTCGCCGGACCCCTGGAGCATGATCCTGATGATGGTACCCCTGTTGTTGCTGTACGTCTTCGGGATATTTCTATGCCGCTTTCGCATCGGGGGTCCGGCGAGTCCGATTCGCTGAGGCTGTTGCTGTTCTGATCGAACGTCAGGAATGGCGTTCGAGAGAGGCTCTGGTTGCTCCGCTTCCGGCGATCACTTCTCAGAATGCACGGCGGATGCTAACTTCTCCGCCCGGCGTTGTGGAGCGTTCCGTTGTGGCGGCGATTTCAGACAGTTCAACGGCGTCCTGATATTGCAGATGCGGCGACAGCAATCCTGGCAGCGATTGTCATGCACGGATCTTACAACGGATTTGTGTTGTTGCTTGAGTTATACGGGATCATGTTTTGACAATCCGCAGCAGTACACTGTTTCCATCACGCCCGGGAGTTGACCATTCGGCGACGGACTCCAGTTTCAGTCGCGCCAATAATCCTTCAGTCTCCGCCTCGTGAAATTCCTCCGACCAGCGCGGACCTTTAATCAGGAGCAACTGACCAATCGACTTCCAGATGGGGGTAAACCACGCAAGGAGTTTGCTGATCGATCCCACAGCGCGAACGGTTATGACCTGGAAGCGATGTTTCTTCAGGATCGTTTCTGCCCGATCGGCATACACGACAACTGGCAGCCGCAGATCTTTCACGATTGCCTGCAGGGCTGCGGCCTTCTTGCCAATGGATTCACAGAGTGCGATCTTCAGATCGGGACGCAGTATCGCCAGTACGATTCCGGGGACACCGCCCCCGGAACCCACATCCATCACAGTCGAATTTTGGGGAACGTGGCGGGCGAGTTCGATCGTATCAATCAGGTCGCGAGTCACAAACAGATCCCAGTCAGTATGCCGCGTGAGGTTGAATCGACTGTTCCAGTCCCAGAGCAGATGGCAGTAGTGGGCGAGTCGCGCGGCCTGTTCGTGGGTTACGGAAATCTGGTGAGCGGCCACCGCATGCAACAGCTGCTGCACGTCTTCAGGAGATACGGATGTGCCTGCCGCAGGCTGACTCCTGGGGGAGAGAATTCGATCGGGAGTTGAATCAGACAAGGCCAAACACCATATCCATTTCTTCCGCGATACGTTTCAGCTCAGCCGCATCACCGCCACCCACTTCAGCGGCAACCCAACCGTAGAAATTGATTTCGCGGAGTGCCTTGCGGACATCGGCGTAGTCAATATCCCCTTCCGAGATTCGCGTAAACTTGTCCTCAGCACGTGAAAAACCTTTGATATCCAGCTTCACGACGCGTTTTCCAAGCTGGCGAATCCAGCCACCCATGCTGCCGTATTTCCAGTGATTACCGATGTCGAACTGCATTCCGACCCAGGGCGAATTCAGTTCATCGATGTACTTTACGTACTTAGCTGCCGTCTGCCGATGATCACCTTCGTGATCGTACAGGAACTGATTCCACACGTTTTCCACAACGATCTGGACACCCAGTTGAGCGGCCAGCGGCACCGCAAGCGAAATATTGTCGATCGAACGTTTCCAGATTTCGGCTTCGTCGCCGTCTGCTCCCTTTCCGACAACCAGCAGCACTGAATGCCCGCCGACGGCATGAGTGTCCCGGATAGCGCTGCGCAGGGATTCCAATGCCTTGCTGCGAACCGCCGGGTCCGCGTTTGTATGACGCACTTCCCAATGAGTCGAGTTGACCGTCCCGTCAACCGGCAGACCGCTTTCCGCAATCGCGATTTTGGTTTCTTCGACATCCATCCCGGGAGCGTTCATCTCGATCCCGTCAAACCCCGCCTCTTTGACAGCCTTGAATTTGTCTGTCAATGTGCCCTGAACTTTAACCATGCCGATCTTCAGCGTCTTCCACAAACGCCCCTTGAGCCCGTCGTTTTCCAGTGTCAATGCCGCGGCTGTGGATGCGAAGGCAGTTCCTGTGCCGGCGAGGATCGAACCAGCGGTGGTTGTTAATACGGCAGACTGCAGGAAACTGCGGCGTGAAAAACAATCAAAAGTCATGGCACATACTTTTCCGGAATGGGTCGGGAGGCTATAGAACTTTGCTGAGCGACAATGACGCGATGCCTTCAAAAATCGATGTGGTGAGTCGCGTGTAATGTGGCCGAACTCTACCCGCGACGCAGGTCGAATTCAAACCAGGCTGCAGTCGTGGTGAGTGTCGCTTCAGAGCCTGGACTTTTGAGGGCGCTGGGCGCCTGTCTGCTATTCCTTCAGGAAATCGGGCGTTTGGAAATGTGATGGCGGGGTGGACTGCCCGAAACATCGCCTACCAGCGCTGTAAGCCACCGGAACTCCAAAAACAAAGCCGCTGTGGCCAGAGAGCCGGTACAATCGCCAGTGTTTCGGCCCAACGGGCCTGCCGTTCCGGGTTGTTTGCGCCACCCGGTTGAACGCCGTATTAATCGATGTCACGCTCGGTCAAACGACATGTGCTCTCGGTGCCTGGAGTCGGGAGCGCCGACAATCGCATCGATCGTCGCGTGATGTGCAACGGATGATCGTTGCCAATGCTGAATCACGAAATCGCCGGGCCCGTTGGCCCTGAGGATAAATATGTGGGGTGGTTTCATGGGCCGCCGCGGCGCTTTGGCCCAGGTGATGCGAACGGATGGGCCGTTAGCCGGGAAACACAAAATTATCTGCGAATCAGGACCTTCGAGCCGACTGCCAACAGCGCAAAAACTTCATCAATATCGGAATCACCGACATGGATGCATCCCCGTGAGACGGCCCGACCTATGGAATCCGGATCGATGGTGCCATGAATTCCAATGTGGTTTCCCAGCCCCAGCCAGAACTCGCCCAGCGGGTTCTCAGGATCGTCGCCATCGACTACGCCGCCATCCGGATTGTACCAAGTGGGATTCTCAAGTTTTTCCTCCACACTGAATTCACCGACGGGAGTCCCGTTCTCGGCACCAGTTCCGATTTGATAGCGATGCACATACCAGCCGTGAGCGTGAATCGTCAGGCAGAATTCAGATAAGTCCACGACCGCACCAAATGGACCTCGAACGACCTTCAATTCCTGTCCGGCCTGCAGGTTATTGGGATCAATGCGGTTTAAGCGAGCCAGATATTGCCAGGGCACTTCGTATTCTTTGGCGATCGCTCCAAGTGTTTCACCATAGTCAACAAAATGCGGCTCCGCGAACTGTCGGTCCGGCGTCGTAAAAATGATGGCTGCTGTTTCGTCGATTTTTTCCTGAATCAGTTCGCGGTACTCAGGGTGTTTCCAGTAGATATCGGACATGAGCTGATGTGCTTCCAGAATCTGATCCGCATCGAGAAAATCTTCAACTCGCCTCAATTGATCGGCCAACTCGGCAGTCAGTACCGCCGGTGGTCCGTCACCTGCAGTTGCGGATTCATGCGCCAGGGGTGCATCTGGTTCAAACGACACCTGCTCAATCCCCGAATCTGCAGCCGAATGAAGCATGCGATCGGCGTTTGCTGCATTGCGTCGAACGCCCCGATCAGGTCGGCCGACATCGTGGGATTCATTCCTCGCGAGCGCATGGATAAGCGGGTCTGTTGTGTCGGGATCATCGTGGTTCATTTCTGACACGGACGAATGGTCGCGTATATCGTCCCAGTCTTCGTCGAGAAATGCATCTTTTTCCTGAGGCGACGTCTGATTGTCTGTCGCGACAACTCCTGTCGCGGCAGAACGCACCCTTGGAATCAGGTCCAGTTGCCACACCAAAAACGCAGCGGCAATGCCACTGACGATCCACCAATGCAGTTTTGACTGACGCGCAGGCTTGCTCGCGAACGGTTCCATGTTCGGTGTTACCTCAAGATCCATTTGAAGTGTTCATCAAGAGCGAGCCATATTGTCGCAAACCTCGCGATCGATGGCTAGCCCGTTCTGGAAGCCTCACACGCTGGCGGGTGCAGTCGCGGATTTCAGGTAGGTCCAGCCTGCCGGGCTGGACTT
>JAGQQS010000567.1 GCA_020426105.1 Planctomycetaceae bacterium | reverse complement strand
GCGTCCTGACAGGCATAAATAATATCAAAGCCCCCCACCCAGAAGAATATTATGGCCGCCAGCAACGAGGGAATCAGAGCGAACTCATCCCTGACTGCGATCCATGCCGCAATGGGTGACAGCATTAAGGCCGCTGACAGCCAATAATGACACAGACTGGTCCAGCGTTTGGCGAGCGAATATCCCAGTAGAAACAGCAGAACGGGAACCGCAAGGATCATGGGCAGAGTTTTGGGAAGAAACACGGTCGTAGACGCCAGGAACGCGAAACTCATGATGACCGTAAATATGGTCACGGACCTGACGGAAAGTAACCCAGCCGGCAAATGCCGCTTCGCCGTACGTGGATTTTCGGCGTCAATTCTGCGATCGACAAGGCGATTAAATGCCATTGCGGCGGATCTCGCGGTGACCATGCAGATGAGGATTCCGACAAGATCCCGCCAGCGGAAGTCACTTCCTGGGGTCGTCCATGCCAGAACGGCTGACAACAGTGCAAATGGCAGCGCAAACACGGTGTGGCTGAACCGGATGAGTTCAAGAAAATGGCGGAGTGTGGAATTCATCGTCAAACGCAGTGCAGCAATCCTGTTTTGAATTCAGGTTCAGCGGGACTTTGGGGAACCGGCAAATCTGCTAAATAGATCCTGAGAAAGCGGAGTCGCTCGGCCCACTCCCAACCGTAATTCATGTCCCAATGTAACGGGAATAGAGAGTTCTCGCCAAAGTCGGATCTTCTGTCCCGCGAATGATAGCTCGACCGTCGGGAAATATGGTCATTTCGATGGGGAGCTCCCCGAATGATTCTGAAACCTTCAGACGTACCAGAAACGGATTGGCCGTCACTTCTCCCGACGGCTGCAGACGGTGTGCCAGGTCCGTCAATACAAGCATTACTTTCTGCGACGGTGCCACCTGCACGGCATTTCTCCCGCAAAGTATGGTCGAAGACGACTTCTGAGTTCCATGCAACCACAGCCGCTCGCCTCGCTGGCAGGCCGGACACTGCGAACTTTCACGCAATTTACTCACATCCACCTGACGAAATGAGCTGCTCCAGACGTCCATAATCGTCAGCCGACGTTCAATCTCCTCCGCATGCCCGGTGAGTATTCTTAATGCCAATGCCGCCTGGAATGAAGCGACAATGTTCACAGCCGGCCCCAGCACACCAGCGGTGTCGCAGGTTTCCGCGGAGCCCGGAGGAGGAGGGCTCGGCATCAGGCACCGGAGACACGCAGAATCGCCAGGAAAGACAGGCATCACCTGACCAACGCTGCCTGTGCAGCCCGTGAAGATCCACGGAATTCTCGTCTCTAATGAAATGTCATTGATCAGATACCGAATCTCGAAATTGTCAGTACCGTCCAGAATCAAAAGCATGCCCTCGGCCAACTCGCCAATATTGGACCAATCGACGTCTGCGACAACAGGCTCAACAGTCACCTCCGAGTTGACGCGTCGCAGGCGTCGTTCCGCAGCAATCACTTTAGGCAGATGGTCGGCGACATCCTGCTCATCGAACAAAACCTGTCGCTGCAGGTTCGTCAGTTCCACAAAATCGCGATCCACGATACGAACCAGCCCCACACCCGCTCGTACCAGCGAATCGGCCAACACGCACCCCAATGCTCCGCAGCCAATCAGCAACACGCGACTGTCCGCCAGTCGTTGTTGACCTTCGCGTCCCACGCCGGAGAACAGCATCTGTTTGAGGTAACGGGACTGGGTCATTTGACACCAGACTTTCAGAACTGACTCAGAAAACGCATATCGTTTTCGTAGAAGCGGCGGATATCATCGACTCCATAGTGTTTCATACAGAAGCGCTCGATTCCCAGACCAAAGGCGAATCCGGTATAAACTTCCGGATCGTAGCCCACAGCGGCAAAGACATTGGGATCAACCATTCCTGCTCCACCAATTTCCATCCAGCTGTCACCCCACTTCATATCCACTTCAACAGATGGCTCCGTGAACGGAAAGAATGAAGGACGGAATCTGATTTCAACATCCGGTCCCAGAAAACTGCGCGCAAACAGACTCAGAACCGTCTTCAGCTGCGCCATCGTCACATGGCGATCAACCATCAGACCTTCCATCTGGTGAAACATACACGAATGAGTCGCATCAATCGTGTCCGGACGGTAAACGCGGCCTAGTGATACGATCCGCACCGGTGGCTGAATGTTTTCCATCGTTCGGATCTGCACCGTCGATGTCTGACTTCGCAACAGCACTGGACCGCCGGCAGAGACTGAGGCGCAGGCGATGTAGAAGTTGTCGAGCGGATCACGTGCGGGATGGTCTTCCGGAATGTTTAATGCCTCAAAGTTGTGGCGCTCATCTTCGATTTCCGGTCCATCCACAACCGTGAAACCAAATCGCCCCATTAACTCCCGAAACTCGGACATTACCTGCGTGATCGGGTGCAGATGCCCGATTCGCGGACGCTCCCCAGGCAGCGTCACATCAAAATCAGAAACGATTTTAGTGGCTTTTGCCTTGAGTTCTTCCGCACGCGCGTCAAGCGCAGCCGTTACGCGGGTGCGGACTTCGTTGAAACGCTTGCCCACTGCCGGCTTCTGTTCGGGTGTTGCTGTCCCCACCAGTTTTTGTAACTCACGGACGCGACCGTTCTTCTGCCCCATGAATTCGACGCGAACTTTCTCAAGCGAGTCCATCGCTGCCGAAGCTGCGATGGCCTGCAAAGCCGACGTTTCAAATTCATTGAATGCGCTGAGGATATCCATACAGGAAAGATCTTTGCGGTGTGGATCAAAGAAAACGGGCGAAGCCTGCCTTGAAGCAAACCCGCCCGATTCAGAAATTCAATTGCCCTGACGATATTGCATCAGGCTGCGGAAGCCGCGCTGCGAGCCTTCTTTGCGATTTCAACGATCTCGCTGAACACCTCAGGATGGGAAATTGCAAGTTCGCTAAGCTGCTTGCGGTTCAACCCCACCTTCGCCAGCAGTAAGCCGTTAATAAAGACCGAATAGGAAATTCCCTGCTGCCGGGCAGCGGCAGAAATTCGAGTGATCCATAGCGCCCGAAATTCGCGCTTCCGAGTACGCCGGTCACGAGTTGCAAACGCACGGGCACGAACCAGAGTTTCCTTGACCGTACGCAGCAGTTTGCTGCGACCTCCTACATTGCCGCGCGCTTCTTTGAAAAGACGCTTCTTTGAACGGTGACGGGCTTTCCCGAGGCGAACACGCATTGGACCGGACCTTCAGACCAAACTGTCAAAACTAACGTTAAATACTATTATCGCCGACCACGGACATCGCGACCCGCGCAGGACGTTTGTCGCCCTGTTACATTCCGGGAGCCAGTGCCGCCGCAATCAACTTTGCTTCAGCGTTGATGATGATGTTATCATTCCGCAACTGACGCGTTCGCTTGCCACCCTTGTGGCTGAGAAAGTGCCCACGATTCGCGTTGCGATGCGTGACCTTGCCCGTCGCCGTTACTTTGAACCGGCGTTTCATTCCCTTGTGGGTTTTCTGTTTTGGCATTTTTAAACTCCCAAACGTCCGCCAGCGTATCGTTCACGCTAAACTAATGAACGTTTGTATAGATTTTTTGTCGAAAGAGCCGGGGAGTATAGCGATATGCAGTCCGGCTTGTAAAGCAGCGTACGGACGATTCCGCGGACAATTTTTCTGCTGAGAAAAATGGGGAGAAGGGTCAGCGCGTCAAACCGCAGAGTATCGGCCGAGGAACGGAGGGTTCAGCAGGGAATCAGCAGCAAATTTGTCGCGCATCACGAAAAGTGTTGTGAGCCATCGAGGCCGCCGTATTTTGGACCGACAAGCTGACGCATGCCGCTCGCCGT
>JAGQQS010000566.1 GCA_020426105.1 Planctomycetaceae bacterium | reverse complement strand
TCAGATCATGCGGCCAGCCGTAGGCGTCGAATACGGCGGCATCCAGATCGTCGTGAATCTGTTTAAGAACGCTGACCAGCCCCTTTTCGTGGATGGCTTTTTCTTTGGGAGTCAGTTCTTCGCCAGATCGCAGTTTTTCTAGTACGTTGTACATGCCGGTCATAGTCAGATCGGGATGCAGCTCTTGCTGCCGTTTTCGGTGTGCGTCGAGTTGCTCCGCAAGGTTGAGGATTTGCGGTCTCGAATCCGTGGACAGATATGGAAACGCAAACGTGTCAAAACAAACGGTCTTGTTGTACCGTGGTCGATCCTCCAGTGTGCCGCCATTGGCCAATGCCCAAACAACATGTGCTCGGGAAGAAAGCACACCGAGGAAGAACGGATCTGACAGGCCAAACGAGATTGTCCCGTGCTCCGCTAAGATGGACGCACCACAAACGAAGAACAATCGGTATTTTGCAGTCTCGACTGTTACGATTGATTGTGAAAGCCCTCGCAACATTGCTCTAAATGTTTCGTTGCTCCGGCGAAATAACCACCAATAGGTTCTCAAACGTGCATCGCGGTTCTCGATTCTTTCCGGTCGAACTCGGTCGTAGAGATGTTGGTAGGTTGCGGGATACAATCGCCGCAACTCATCTTCGTTCTCGATGCCGTGCAAGTCGATTGCAAACAGATTGCGAGGTTCCGATAGAAGATCCCTGCCGTTTCGCAGCGGCTTTATCAACCTGTCGATGTTGGGGCCATCGTTTGCAATCAACATTTCCCTTCGCTCACGATCTACGACGAAGCCGCGACTTCCGAGCGCCGGCCCCATTGATGCGAGTCCAGCATTGGCTAACAACGATGCGGTTCCGGCGATGTCTGCACCTATGCGCAGCATTGATGAAACGATCCCAAACTCTTCACGGAATTGAACTTCCGCTGCGCCATCGGCGCCGGGATTCTCACTTACGATGGTTAGTAATCTTCCGGGGCCTGTCCCAGCTTCCCCAACGGTCATCGATATTCGTACCGCAGCACACATCGCAGTGTCTACCCAAGGATGATCTGGGGAGGTAAATCGAAGCAGGACTGGCAATGAATTACTCAAGTGGTTTTCAACCGTCCGTCGGTTGAATGTCTGGCGAATGCTGTTGGTCGTTATCAGCCCGAATCGTTGCGTTTGCCGGCTTGATGCAAGCTCCGCTGCGATGTGCCACCAGTACATGACGAAATCACTACTGCCGTCAACTTCATCGTCATAAGCGCGTCGGAGTGCCGCAACGTATCCTTCTCCTAACGCAGTCAACTGAAATAGCTTTCCGATAAACGGCGGATTCCCTACGATGTAATCCGCTTGTGGCCATTCGGCTTTTCGCGGGTTTATGTATCGCAGTTCTTGAACTCGCGCGGTTTCATCCGGGACTTCGTCGCCGGTGACAGGGTGACGTTTGGTTGTGTGACCGTCCCAGCGCGTGACCGGCTTTCCATCTTCATCGGCAACCGGTTCAATCGAATCCCAGGCCAGCACAGCGTCGCGGCATTCGATGTTCTGAATTCGGCGAATGATCGGTTCTGCAATCGTTTCTTTACCCAGCGCTCGGATATGCCACTGCAGATAACCAATCCACAAAACAAGGTCGGCAATCGCGGCGGCTCGGGGATTGACTTCGAGGCCCAAAAACTGTTCCGGCCCGATCGTTATGCCGAGGGTTTTCTGTTGCTCCCCAAAATCGATCATGGCGCGGGTGACTTCGCCTTCCAGCCGCTTCAGTAGTTCCAGCGTCACGTAAAGGAAGTTGCCCGAACCGCAAGCTGGGTCGAGAATGTGCAAGTGACATAGCTTTTCGCGAAACTCGCGAACAGTTTTGCGAGCGTCCGCAACTTTGTCGGCTTCGTACAGTGCCACAGCGGTGGCGTAGACGTTGTCCCATTCTTCCCGCAGCGGTTCAATGACTGTCGGCATCACCAGCCGTTCGACGTAGGCTCGGGGCGTATAGTGGGCTCCCAGCTTGTGACGTTCGCGGGGATCGAGAGCGCGTTCCAGTAATGTGCCGAAGATGGCCGGTTCCACTTCCGCCCAGTTGGCTTTTGCGGCTTCAATCAGCAATTCGAGTTGGTCACGATTCAACGGCATGGCCGAACAGTCAGCAAACAGCCCGCCGTTGAATTGCTTCAGTTTGGTTCGCAGGATCGGGCTGAAGCCCCCTTTGTCCATGTTCTGCCAGAGTGCTTCGAGCATCGGGGCGAATTGCTCGGGTGTTTCTCGCAGACTTTCCAGCAAGCCAAGGAACGCTCGTTTGGGAATCAATTCGACGTCTTCCGCAAACATCGTGAACAGGCAACGCATCAGGAATTGGGCGACTGAGTGGGCGCTGTGGTCTGCGTCTTCTGTCGCGGTACCGTGTTCCAGACTGCGGGCTAGCTTCGCCAGTCTGTCCGCCAGTTCGCGGGTGACACGGGCGGAAATCTTTGACGGGTCGAGATTATGAGGTTCAAGCCAGATGGCTTTCAGGAATTTCTGTTTGTCTTCTCTCGTAAGATCCTGCAGAGGAATGCGGAATGAGACAGGGTCGGGAAAGGGTGAGTAGTTCTTGCCCGTTCCGCTGAAATCGGCGTAGATGTCAAAGCAATAGCCGACGTCGCAGATGATCAGGAACGGCGGCCATTCGGGCAGGGCTTCCGCGTAGCGTTTGGCCTGTTGGTAGGCTGACCGCATCGCCTGCGCCCACTGGGCCGTTCCTCGCTGTGCTGTGCCCTTCCGGTGTTTCTTCTGCTTCGTGACGGTCGCCAGGGCTTCCGCCAGCTCATTTGCCCGCCGTTCTGCCCCCTGTTTGGATTCCAGAACGAAAGTCTTCTGCCGGTACAGATCCACCCGCCCGGTTGACGATGTCCCGTCCCCATTGTTCAGGCTAACTGCCTTTTCGAACACATAGCTGTTGTTCGATTCGTCGGTCTGCGTCGGTTCCGGTTCCGGCAACTCGAGCAACTGGCAGAGTTCTTTCAGGAACGACTGACTATTCGCAAGTTCGGCCCCGCCGCTGCGTTGCCATCGTGTGACGAATTCTTCGTGGTTCATGGGCGTTCGCGTTTACCGGGTCAGCGAATTAAGTGGTATGGGAACTCAGTGTCCGCAGCTTACGGGAGGCTGGTCCGAACGCAAAATGATCAGCGGCGCGACGTCTTCGTTCCCCGGTGCCGATTATTTCGCCAAGTTTTCCGGCAGTTGGCATTCAGACTCCAACAGCACCATCTCGGATTCGATGCTGGCGTTGAACTCGTGGCCATGCAGTGCTTGGAGAGTCATACGTCAGCGAACATCAGGTAGACGCAGTTTAGGAGGTAACCTGCCGCCGTGTGTTCGTTCTGAAATCCCGTATCCCTTAGTGCTGAATACGCTGAAGTTTATTGATCTCTCGTCGTCGTCCAGAAAGCAGTGCGGCATGCTCATCTGAACAATGTGGATTCGCGAGAAGTCGATCAAACAATTCGCGAACTGCATGAAAGAACCACGCCTCTTTCTCTTCCAATTTGGTGTCATCGAGCCAGTTCACAACGCACTCAGCCAAAACAGCGTGGTTAGCGGCACCAACTCGAATCGATGCCTCTCGCATGGCATCTCTGACTCGCCGGTCTCCAATCCATTCCCCGCCTGTTCTCTTCAACTCGTATCCAATCTGAATTCCCCCCTCAGCAAGTGGTCGATATCTATCTGTTGGGGCATGAATCGCTAGGACCACAATAACTGCGAAGAATTCCGCGCGGGCGGTTGCGAGCCGTTCGTCGGAAGCAGCCAACAAGTCCTCACACTTATCCATTACAAGCAACCTTTGCCCGGGCGGCAATTCCATGAATTCGTCGGGCGTCAGATCTCGAATAGCCGCGATAATCTCATGCAACTGGCCTGCTGCCAGCAGAGACGAAAGCGGTTGTTGCACAATAAACGCATGCTCTAACTTGCGAGCAAATTCGCTTGCTGACGCCAGTCTCCTTGGTTTAGGACATAGGCAGGCTTCGATAAGGCTGTCCAAGGATGGAGGGATCGCCTCGTTTTGAATATGCAGGGGTCTGTAGTCAGCCGGCGCGGGACGATGGCCACTCAGTGCTTCATAAAGGCAAATTCCAAGGACATAAACATCGTCGCTAAAATCCAACTCTTTACCATCTTCATGCTCTGGTGACATATACCCAGGTGTGCCGACAACGTACCCCTCCTTGGTAAGTCGCTTCTTTTCATCCGGCGAAAGTGCCAAGCCAAAATCGGCAAGATAACAATGAAGTCGGCTTGTTGTGACAATGAAGTTCTCTGGCTTCAGATCTCGATGTATCCGATTTTTCTTGTGCGCATGGTCCAAAGCACTTGCGATGTGCCCAAACCAACGCCTCACCTCCTCGACGGTCAATGGGCCATCTGCCAGAAACTGTCGCATGTTCTTGCCCTCGACGTACTGAAATATGATATGGAAGTGCTCGGCATCCAAGATCACATCGTAAATCGCAGGGATGTTTGGATGTGCCAGTTGGGCAAGCGTCCGTGCTTCCTCTCTGAATCGCTCACGGTCTATGTCGGTGGCCTGTCGGAGCACTGGGTCGAGCGACTTAACTGCAATATCTCTGTCCAATACTGTGTCTCTGCCCTTGCGTACTTTTCCAAAGCCGCCCGAGCCTATTGGCTGCGATTCCATCTGGTACCGCACATGATTCTCTGCCATTTTTCTCAGTCCTTCATCAACAAGGGTGATTACACGACCAGAACGAACAGTTTGGGTGTGAAATGTCTCAAACCCCGATGCGTTTTTCAATTGTTTAGACGTACGTCATTCCCGCAAATCCAATTCGCCAAACGCTTTGTCAACAAAACTCAAGGCGCGTTCTGCGGCCTTGGCTTCTGCGGGATCGTCCGACAGATCTTCGAGCCGCCTGAGTGACTTCCACGCTCGTTGCAGATCGGTCAAAGCCTGTTGCCGGAGACTGCCGACTGAATCAGAATCTGCCTCAAATGCGTAGGTTTTTGCACGCGTGGATTCCGAGTCATCACCGAAACCGTTGTCATCAAACGACTTCGGGCATTGCGTTCGATTCCCTTCCACTTCCGATTTCAATGCAGGTGCGACGGTTCCAGAAATGTAATGCCATAGGCCAGCAATACACCGGCCGTCAGGGCTACTGTCAGTCGGAAGCGATT
>JAGQQS010000565.1:4300-8375 GCA_020426105.1 Planctomycetaceae bacterium | reverse complement strand
ATGGCACCTTTTGTTGTATTCCTAGGACCCATTCCTTCCTGTTTCTTAACAATTCCGTTGGAGGTACCGCCACGGCGGCGGGGCATTGCTTCCTCGAACGGAAGCATGTGCGAAGCGCGGAAGTGCTCTACAAAATTAGTGCTTTGTCAGCATCAAAAAAGAGGACAAATTGACGACTTGTCGTGGACGAGGCCACGAGTCCCTGCCGTTGAAGGGCTGACCCGGACTCGTGGCCTCGTCCAATACCCCAAGCGGCTAATTCAATCCTGGTCGATCGAAAGCACATACTTGCCGAACTGCGGAGACACTTTCATCATCCGGATGGCTTCATTGCCCTCCGACAATGGAAAAACCCGATCGATGACCGGGCGAATTTTGTGTTTCTCAACGAAGCTGAGCATCTGTTGAAAGTCGCGAGGAGAGCCCATTGTGGAGCCCTGCAATCGCAGTTGTTTCCAGAAGACTTTGAACAGATCGATTTTTTCCGGCGGTCCGGCAGTGGCACCGTAATTCACAATCCGGCCGCCCGGGGCAGCGATCGTTAACAGGGCTGAGTAACCTGGGCCACCAGCGCTGTCGATGATCAAGTCCGGATTGCCTGCCGACTTCGCGAGTTTCCTGTGCCAGTCTTCTTCTCCATAGTTGAATCCCCCTTTAGCGCCCAGCTCGATGGCCCGCTGGATTTTTTCGGGCGAAGACGATGTGACCCAGACGTCGGCCCCCGCGGCCACCGCGAACTGCAACGCGAACGTCGCCACTCCACCGCCAATGCCGGTGATCAGGACGGTTTCACCGGACTGAAGGCCTCCCTGAGAAAACAAGGCGCGATACGCCGTGACGCCCGCCAGCGGCAGGGCGGCAGCTTCGTGCCAGTTCAGGTGTTTCGGTTTGACATGTAGTTGGGACGCAGCGATGACAACGTGAGTTGCGAACGTGCCATCATGAGGCAGACCCAGAATTGTGAACTGCTCTGACTGGACGGACGGACTGTTGCCCCAGTTGAGCGCCGGATCGATGATCACTTCCCGATTCTTCCACGACGCATCGACATGGCTTCCGGTCTGAACGACAATTCCCGCTCCATCGGAGCCGAGTACGACGGGAAGTTCAATTCCCGGATACATGCCCTGCGTGATCCAGTAGTCACGTCGATTCAGTGCGGCTGCGACCAGTTGGACCACAACTTCGTCGGCCTGCGGTTCCGGATCGCTTCGTTCCAGTAATTCGAGGGGAGACTTTGTCTGTTTGAGTGTCAGCGCCTGCATATTGTCTTGCTCCGTGATCTGGCTGTTTCCGCAACGGGGAATTGATATTGAGTTGATTATACCTGATGATGGACTAATCTGCACTTCCCGCCGGCGCCGTGGCGTTTCCAGTTGATGCGAGAATCCCGGCATGTCGATCGCGACTGTGTTTTGCGTCCGCATTGAACTCACACGATAAAGGCTGAACATGTTCCTGGCCACGCTGATAACTTTCGCGCTGCTGTATGCGACAGATGCTCCTCTTTACGAGGCAGAGTTAATATTTCCGCCAGAAGCGTTTCACAACCACTCGTCAAGCATCGTAGAGACCGCGGGAGGTGATTTGATCGTCTGCTGGTTTCATGGCAAAGGAGAACGTACTGACGACACGCTGGTCATCAGTGGGGCGCGAAAAAATAAGGGAGACAGTACCTGGTCGGCGCCCTTCATCATGGCGGACAATCAGAATCTGCCGGATCAGAACTGCACGCTGTTTATTGACCCCGACGGTCGGCTCTGGCTTTTCTGGATCTCATCCATCGACAACCTGGTCCGAAGTTATTTTTTGAAGTACCGCACGTCGATTGATTTCGAGGGCGATGGTCCGCCAGTCTGGAACTGGCAGGATGCGATCTTCTGTCGGCCCAGGGATGCGGAACAATTCTTTCCGAAATATCTGGAGAGTCGAATTGAGCAGATCAAGGCATCGACCGAAATTGGCGAAGATCGCAAAAAGCAAATTCTTTCGAAGATTGAGGAACGTCGAGACGTCTACAGTGACAAGCTGTTTCAGCGCCTGGGCTGGATGCCGCGCCAGCCGCCCATCATGCTTACCAAAAATCGAATGATGCTTGGACTGTATTCCGATACCTTCGATTGTTCGATGTTTGCGTTTACAGAAGATGCCGGAGTTACGTGGGAATTCAGCCAGCCGCTGGCCCAACCGGGGATTCAGCCGTCGGTTGTGCGTAAACAGAACGGGAACCTGGTCGCATTCATGCGGGACTCACCGGTCGTCCGCCGGGCTGAGTCCAGTGATGGCGGAATGACGTGGACCCCCGACCCTCTGGAGATTGCCAATTCGGGCTCCAGCGTTGCGGCCCTGGGACTCAGAAATGGTCACTGGATTCTGGCAGTCAATGATGTGCCGGAAGGCCGACATGTGCTGACATTGTACCTCTCCGAAGACGAAGGCAAGACCTGGAACGTCAAACGCCATCTGGAAAACCTGGAGCCTGAAATGGGCTCCGGACATTATCCAACATTGATTCAGACGGCAGACGGGAGCATCCATTGCACATACACGCACGAAGACAAGCAGAAGTTTGAAGGCAAGACCATCAAGCATGTGCGTTTCAACGAGGCGTGGATCAAGGCGGAATGAAGACTGCCGGATCAGGTAATTACTGGCGCGAGGCGCTCACGCGCTGACGTGGTGATTTGAAAGCGAGAAACCACATGTGCAACTTCTTACGTTATCACGGCATCTGCCGAATCCTGTCGATCTGTGTGATCAGCTGTCTGACGATCAGTCCGCCGGCGGCACAAGCTGAAGTCGCCTTCGAAAAACTTGATGGCAGTCTGAAAATTTTTGTCGATGGGCAGCCGTTTGCCGAATACGTCTGGAATGATCCCATCACAACCCGTCCTTACTTTAAAGATGTGCGTGCTCTGGGGGGTGAAGTGCAGCTCACCAGGAATCATCCACCGGCGGCAACCGATATCCAGGACCATGCCACGTTTCATCCCGGGATTTGGTGGGGATTCGGCGACGTGGGTGGCAACGACTACTGGCGGCTGAAAGCCAGGGTCGTGGGCGCTGAGTTCATCTCAGAGCCGGAAGGGGGAACGGCGGCCGGACATTTTTCAGTGCGTCACAAATGCCTTGTGGGCGGCGATGATGATGTCTTCTGTGAGCAGATCTGCCGCTACCATGTCCTGCAGCGGCCCGCTGGAATTCTGTTGGTCAGTGAATGCACGCTGCTGCGCGAACAGGGCGATTTCTGGCTGGGTGATCAGGAAGAAATGGGACTGGCATTTCGCGTCGCATCTCCCCTGGCCGTGGTATCAGACAAAGGAGGACGCATTCTCAGCAGTGACGGAGGCACAGATCTGCGTCAGATGCGGACTCAGCCATCAGACTGGTGTGACTACAGCGGACCAATTTCCGGCCGTTACGGCGGTATGATGCTGATGAACAACCCCGACAACTTTCGGAAACCATGGTGGCATGCGGTTGCTACCGGTTTGCTTGTCGCGAATCCTCTGGGAGAAAGCGAACTCAGTGGCCACGGCAAGAAACAGCAAAATGTGATGGTTAAAGCCGGCGAACCATTCACATTGAAGTACGGAATCCTGGTCCATTTGCACGCGAACGCCGAGGCGTTTGATCCGGCAGCTGCCTATACCGACTATCTGGAGGTCCTGCCGACGCTGGAAGAAAAACGCGTGCCGAAGAAAGTTTCACAAACCGATTTACCACAGGTGCCGGACGGTTTTCAGGTGTCCGTTTTTGCACAGGAGCCGATCGTTTACAAGCCCACGTCGATGTGTTTCGATTCGCAAGGACGTTTGTATGTCGGTCAGGGACCACAGTATCCGGAGAACTATGAAGATTCTCCGACTGACAGTGTCTTTGTCTATATCGATTCAGACCAGGATGGCATCGCTGATGATGCCAGGGAATTTGCGAAGGGATTCAACAGTGTGCAGGGACTCGCATGGAAAGGAAATGATCTGTACGTCGCCAATGCCCCGGAATTGACGATTGTCCGCGATTTGGATGGTGACGATCAGGCGGACGAATATGTTGTGGTCTACACCGATCTGGG
>JAGQQS010000565.1:0-4236 GCA_020426105.1 Planctomycetaceae bacterium | reverse complement strand
AAGGGGAATTCCAAAGGACACAATCAGCCTGAAAAAACGGGCGTCGTGGCTCCCCGGGCATTTCGCGAACTATGGGACGTCGAGCATCCGGCGGGAGCGCCGGATACATATCCTCCCCAAGTGTTCACCAGGGACACCTATCGTAAAACCTGGCATCACTGGGATGATGACTGGGGACGCGAAGGGGGCGTGCTGCGCTGTGATCCGCTCGGTGAAAACCTGGAAATTGTCACACGCGGTCTGCGGAATCCGTGGGATATCACGATGGACCCGGGATTCAACTGGCTGGGCACCGACAACGATCAGTCACAGGGTGATCGATTCATAATGCCGTTTTACGGAGCCCATTTCGGTTGGGGGCATCCGTACAGCAGTCATTGGTCCGGCGACAACAATCTGCCGACCGTTCCTGTCAGCGGCCCGCTGTTTCCGGGCTCCGGCGCTGGCATTATTTATTACGATCACCAGCATTTTCCGCCCCCGTATCGCGGAGTGTTCTTCCTCAATGACTGGCTCGACGGCACGTTCGTCTATCGGCCCGCGTGGGACGGAGCTCTGTTGCAACCAGAAGGCGGCACCCTGCAACCGTTTATCCGCCGTGGAACCGGCGATGTCCTATACCGGCCGACGGATCTTGAGTTTGGATCAGACGGTTCAATCTACATCTGCGGCTGGGGCGGTGGCTACCACTATGATCGTAACCAGGAAGGAAGCTGGATTTTCCGAGTCACTCATTCAGGGACGAATCCTTCAGAACCGGCGAACCCTGACCCCAAACGCTTTCGACCGGCCGCTACATGGGAGTTCGACCAGCTGGTCGCCGATCTTGGCCCGGACGCGCTGCCGGTGTGGCGCGTGTCCGCACAGGACGAGCTGATTCGACGTGGCGCTGGTGTCCGAGACCAGCTGATTCAGACGATTGATGCCGGGCGGCTGAATATGGGACAGGAGACCTGGTCGGCCTGGGCGCTGGGGCGGATGCTGCCCGGCGATCCAGTGATCGAACAGTTCATGGTCCGCTCCGCAAGTCCCGGACAACGCTATTCCCGGAATCTGCGACTGCAGGCACTGCGGATTCTGGGACATCGTGCCTCCATGTCGGGGCAGGCGTCAGTTTCAGACGTGATTCGCGACGCGGTTGCTGATCCCGATCCACGCGTTCGATTTGAGGCCATACAGGCGATCAGGCAGGCTCAAGCGGTACAATTCAGCGGAGCGGTAATTGACCAGCTTGCGGATGAGACAGATCGCCTGGTTTTTTATGCGGGCTGGGGAACGATTCGCGAGCTGCTGACGGTCGCGGATCGCAAACATCTCCTGTCGGATCAACGTCCGCGCGTTCGACTGGCCGCTTTACTCGGATTGCAGGAGCAATATCTGCTGACGCTGGATGAAGCTCTCGCGCTTGCTGAGCATGAATCCGATGCCGAGGTACAAAGCTGGGCGATGACGTTTGCCATGAATCCACGACCGCCACAGAAAATGCCGAATACCAAATCCCGCATCGAAATGGAGCAGTCCATGCCGATCAAAGATCTGATCACACGCGCTGACGAAACTCTGGATCGACCCGTGATGCGGCAACTCTACCTGAAACTGATCTCCCGCTCGCCGGTTCGTAAAGATGACTGGAAACTGATCAGCACTTTTTATGAGTCTTTACGCAGCGATCACGAGCGAGCGCTGGTACTCGTACCTTTAACAACATCCCTGGCAGCACGAGATTATGTGTGGGATGCATTCAGCGGGGAAGTGACACTGCAGCGAGCGGCTGTGGACGGCTGTCGGCGAATGGTGAATTATTCTGCCATCGCAAAAGCATCTTCGGAACCAACACGCGCACGCAATGGTGTGCTGCCGCAGGATGCCGGTGAGGTAACGAATGCGGATGCAAACGCGAGTCTTTTGACAACCTGGATTCTCGAGCACCTGTCCAGGATCGAACCATCAGACCCACGAGTGTGTATCGTCGCCGAAGTTCTCGCAAACTCCGGAATATCCAATAGCTGGACTCCGCCGACCACGGCCGAATCCACGTTGGCGCAGATTCTGGAACAGAACAACGACTCACAGCTTCGCTCACACGTATTATCTTTTATCGCTCAGATCAATCCGGTATCTCTTTCGCGCCCGTCTCGACTGACCGATGTCCTGCAATCGCTCTGCCGGACGCCGGACCCTCGTCTGTACCTCTCACTCGTTTATCTGACGGAAAGACTTGAGCTCGATGTAAATATCCCCCGACTTCAGGCGGCAAATCGTGAAGGAGTGCTTTCGTATTTGGAACATGCTGATGCCGATCACGGCCGCAAGCTGTTTTTCGAAGCGCCGAATGGACTCGGCTGCGCAACTTGCCACCGCGTGGCCGGCCGCGGGAATGATTTCGCTCCGGATCTGTCAGGGATCGGACTTCGCGCAAAGCCCGACGCCATCGTGGATTCTATCCTCACGCCAAGTGCGGCGATCACGGAAGGCTACGGTCAGCAGCAACTGATTACGGACGACGGATTAACGATCACCGGCGTCGTTCTCCGCGAGACTGCGGGTGAGTTGACAGTATTCACGACAGATCGATCGCAACAGACAATCACAAGTCAGTCGGTCGTCGAACGTCGGAAACTGAAAATTTCTGCTATGCCAGACGGTTATGCTTTATTCGGGAACGAACAAATTGCTGACCTGGCCGCATTCCTGATAACTCTGAAACATGTGCCCCATCCGCAGCAACAGGCGGGAACGACCCACGACCGGTGATTGAACGGGTTAAAACGGACCTGATCGCGACTCCTGCACACATCAGTGTGACACAATGTCGCGCTGATATGTGCGAATGCTGAACTTAATGTGCACCAACTACCGCGAAGGCGGATGTGGTTTCTGCAGCAAGATCGAGTATCGGGCGCCGGGCTGCGCAAAAATGGCCCGTTTTTCAGGATCCTGATTCCGGATGCGGCACATTCTGGCGGCAACATTCTCCGGAATTCGGGATTATGTCGCCGCAGAATTTTCCCTCGCCCGTTTGGCATGGTCCATGCTTTGCGTCATCGCAAACGTACTTCATTCTAAACAGCAGCGGTACATGTTTATGTTTTATGTCATCCGATCGGCGGCCCCCGTGGGTCTGATCGTTGTATTGTTCACCGCCAGTGGTTGTCAGCGTTCGGAGCCTGTGCAGTGGGCGGCAAGTGCTCAGGTACAGGCGCTGGCACCGGAGCTGGCAGCAACGGTCAGTGCAGCAGTGCAGGCGAATTCCGGCACGGTACTGGTTCCAAAGATGCTGACAGATGTTGTTCCGAAGCTGGAGCGTGAAAAATATGCACGCGAGCTGACACTGAAGCACGGTCAGGACGTGTATATGAAGCGATGTGTGCAGTGTCACGGTGTGTCCGGCGACGGGAATGGGCCTGTGGCTGGCAGCCTTTATCCTCGACCACGCGACTATCGACGCGGTATTTTCAAATTCACATCAACGCCGTATGGCAGCAGGCCGCGGCGTGAGGATTTGATGGCGACGCTGGATCGTGGAATTGTGGGGACATCGATGCCGTCGTTCAGTCTGCTGCCGAGAAAAGACATAGAATCCGTTGTTGACTATGTGCTTGTGCTGGCTCAGCGCGGCGAGCTGGAGTATCAGCTCGCCAACGAAGCGGAGGCTTCGGAAGAATTGCTGGAGGAGGATGTACCCGACTATGTGGAGGTTGTCGTGAATAACTGGAGGGAAGCGGAAATTTCCCTCACCCAGCCTTTGACCCCGCAGCCGGAGCTGACTCCGGAACGTGTGAAACTCGGGCGCGAGGCATTCCTGAGTAAGGGGTGCAGCAAGTGTCACGGTGAAGATGGTCGCGGACATACCAAAGACAACATCGGCAAGGATTCGTGGGGGCATTCCACTCGAGCTGCAGATCTGACCTCTGGCATGCTGCACGGGGGTCAGGAGCCTGTTGACATCTATCGACGCATCATGAATGGAATCAATGGCACTCCGATGCCGGGCTTCAAGAGCTCCCTCGAGAGCGAGCCTGAAACCATCTGGAATCTGGTGAGTTATGTGCTGAGCGTCTCTAATCGGCGGCGCGAAGGCACGGCCATCCCTGCGGGTCTGATAAAGCCCTATGCAGAACCAGTCGAAGTCGCTGCTGAATAGGCGGCGACGGTCGGTCCAGGCTGTGGGATTGGCCTGCGATGTCGGGTTGAACAGTGTACCAACAAAACACGAGCTCTCTTTATGTCCGATAA
>JAGQQS010000037.1 GCA_020426105.1 Planctomycetaceae bacterium | reverse complement strand
CGGGCTGGTCATCAACGTAGATTCTATAATCAAATGGAAACTTTCGAGCGTCGCTGAATTGAAATTTCACCGGAAGCGTTTCAGCCTCTGCACTCGCGACGAGATCGACGTCGCGGGTGTCCGGACGGACGAGTTCAACATCCGGCAACGGCGGTTGAAACATAATTTCGACAGGCAGCTTACCCGGAACTCCACCGGCCGATGACAGGAATTCCAGTTTCTGGTCCCCCGGCTCCAATTGAATCGTCTCGGAAAACTCCAGCACTTTGGCTGCTCCAGCCCGGAATCCGGCCAGCACCGATTGCTTCCCGGCGATCGTCCAGGTTGCTTCCTGCAAAAATTCTTCACTTTCAATTCGACCTTGAATCGTAATCTGCGGCCTGTTGACCCGCAGCTTACCGTCAACAATCTGCGCCACCTCAAGGTAAGGCTGATGTTCTGAATCCGCAGGATCTGTCGTAGTAACCTCGTTAATCGCGATTTCAGGTGGTCCAACGGGAGTATATTCAACCACCGATTCAATCGACGTCGATTCAAGTGCGGCATACTCCGCAACGGATGCGGGAATCGCAGCGTTTCTGGCCTGGATCCGAATCACATTTTTTCCCGGCTTCAGCTGAATATCTTTCGTCAATGTGCCGGAGTCTGCAAATTCCTCTGAAAATTCAGCACGGCCATTGTCGGCGAATTCATGCAGGATGGTGACGTCCGCTTTGACAGCGACTTCGACAGTCGCCTGCATCTTTAATTGCTCGGACTTTACGGTGCGCACGGATACGTGTGGTGTCTCGAATTTCAGCTTCGGCGCAGCGGGCTGGTATCGCAGGAATACGGTCCGGTTGAACTCCATCGGAGGTTCATCGCTCGTCACGTACCGCACCTGAACGACATGCTGGTCCCGACCTAGTCTGCTGGCCGAAATCGGGGACTTCCAGACATCGCGATCCACCCGGGAAAATTCATATATCGATTGTTCTCCAATGGACCATTCTGCTGACCGGACCAGTGCGCCTGTTGGATCCTCAAGTTCCAGGATCAGTTCACCATCCGGTTCTCGCATGACCAGCTCATCATCATAATTCGGCGACAGTACTTCGCCGTTCGCCGTGATCAGTGACAACCTGAGATCGGGTGGTACGGCCTTCTGGACGGTCACCTCTTTGCCACTTAACAATTCCTGCATGAGTCCATGCTGAAGAAAGCGATCACGATACTGTTCGATCGACGAAAACCGCACGGGAGCACGATCGTCCTTTGTATTAATATGCCAGCCGAGTTGTCGTTCGAGTGTTGTTCCCTGAACATCAAACTGGCCCAGAGGACTCCATGTCAGCCATTGACGTACGGCCGGGGCCTGTGCATCAACCACACCGGACAAGAGCACCGAAAACAAGGGCATTCGCAGGTCGACGCCCTGTTCCAGAGGCACTGCAACATCCAGCACCTGATCCGCTCGTTGCAGACGCAGGTTTATCGTCGCGTGCAGTGCGGGAGCCGTCTGTGAGATCCTTAAATACAAATCACCCGACGTATTCACCGTATCGAGAGTTCCGTTGGAAACAATCCCCTGAATAATGTCACCCTGCCGCATTCCGGCGTGAGCCGCAGGGCTGTCTGCTTCCAGTTTGTCAACGCGAACCTCGGTTTCACGCGTTGCGGCATAAAGCCCACTCAGCCTGCCTGCCTGACCGATGGTATCTGTTGCCAGGTTCTCCATCACCCAGACCCGGACCGTTCCATCGAGCGACGTGGACAGCAGATGTTTGCCATCAGCGGAAAATGCGAGATCTGTAATTCGTCGTTCGTGCCCCTGCAGTCTGCGTAAACAATGCCCGGTCGCAGAATCGTAGACATGCAGAAAAGGCTCGCCCTGCGCATGCGTCGCCACTGCCGTCAAGGGCGGATTCTTCCCGTGCTCCACACACACCGCATGCGCGGTCACTTCTTCCAGAAAACCTTCGGCTCGAAAATCCGCAGGCAGTCGCAACACCTTGCCGTTTGATGAACCCTTTGCCACCTCGATTTGCCGCTGATCTGCTGTCACTCGCACGTTCCAATTTCCAGTATCAGATCGATCGACGATCCAGTCTGTCGCACCGGAGATTGCCGTTCTGTCCTGAGCATCAATCACGACAGCATTTCGTGAGACCTGTTGGCCGTGAGCAATCGATTTCAGAGACGGCTGATCTGATGAGCTGAGTGCAATTCCAATTTTTGACCCGCTTCGTACGAAGACTGCGGAATCGGGCCGCAGGAGTTGCCCGGTAAGAATCTGCAGCGGTTTAAGCTCTCCCGCGGGTTGGTTGGTGCGCAGCAAATCGCTGACACGATAGTTACGAATCTCGCTCTGCGTGGAACCTGCGACCGACAAGAAGCGTCCGTCGGGCGATACGGTCACAGCCGGCTCAATGAGTGTAGCCGTGGGCAACGCGGTCGCGGTACGATTTGTCCACAACGTACCGACACGACGACAGCTTCCGCCTTCCAGCAGATACAACTGATATTCTTTGTCTCCATTCGACAGTGGACGCACCGAAACCACCGCCACGCGTTCAACGGTCGCTTGAGATGTTGCTGGTATCAGGGCACCAGCCATCGGGATCGAATCACCGGGCAGTCCCGAGATCCGCTGGAGAGCAGGCGGCTGTCGGTCGCCAATCGAAAATGACGCCGCTGCACCCAACCCGCCGCAAAACAACCGCCTTGCAACGCCCTGTCCGGTTCGCTGCAGTGCCAGGGCCACAGGAGCCCCGGCTAACTTACGAGGGCTCGCAGAGTCAAGCGGATTCCAGATCATGAGGTCGGAGACCGGCGCATCTCGTTCGATCCGCCACGCGGCCAGGGCCACATGGTTGACTCCAGGAGCAGACTGCCACGCCTGAATGCGCGGTGAAATGTCCGTTGAAGGAGGAATCAGAGTATGAGGCAACTCCAGGGGCGGCCCGATTTGTTCACCGGTTTCCAAAGACCACAGGCGAACTGTCTGCGAAATTTTTTGACCTGAATACTCGAAGCCCAGCGATGCAAAATGAGTCGGTTCTTTTCCATTGTCCACAAACGCCAGCTGTCGCACGGCTCCCGAGTGACCTCGAAAAACACGACACTCACGGGTGACAGTGTCGAAGACCGAAATCGTGCCTACCTGCTTCCAATCGGTTTCTGTGGTCGAGCTGCGCGGCCAGAGATAGCCGGTTGGTGCACTGGTGACGCCGTCCCATGCTGAGCCAGCGACCAGCAGAGTTCTCCCATTGGGAGACAACAACATCGCCTCGATAATTCCAGCACGCCCCGCATCGACGGGGACACGGAAATTCTGTTGAGGCAGATATGTCAGCTGCTGCGTCGATTCATCCAGCCGATAGACCTGGACAACTTTGTTCCAACCGGCGGCATAGAGCGTCTTCCCATCCGGGGACCATTGGATGGCTTTTACGATGTTGTCGATTCCGCCTGCATCGTAGCGCAGAATCAGCGGAAGCGTTTCGATGTCCTGTCCGGCAGTGATGTCATTCCAGCACAGGGTTGCGCCGAGGAGCAATACGCACCCGACAATTCGACAATTCAGTAAGCGGTGTGAGGCACGCATCAAAATCCCCTACCTATTTGTGTCAAGAACGACACGAAATCCAATTGTGGGGTCGAACTCATCATATCCCACGGCCCCCGACTGACCTTCCGGATCCAGTAGATCGCCCCAGTTCAGCGGTTTTTCATTGATGTAACTGCGTCCTCGAGTCATCACCCGAAGCAAATTACTTTCACTGCCCGGCGTCACTTCCCCGATACGTCTGCCAAACAACATCTCTTCGGTCAGTTCTTCAACGTTCCCGGCAATGTCACGACATCCCGTCATTGAAATATCATCACGCGATTCGCCCACGGGTTGCGGGCCAAATTGCCTGCGATCAACACAAACCTGCGTTTTGCCGGGAATCCAGCGGCCATGAAACGGTCCTTCGGGCCATTTTGAGGCAGCTTGCTCATCCGGGGTCATTCCCTGCCAGATCGGCAATCCGGCTGCCATTTCCCACTGTTTAATCGATGGCAAATGGCAGCTTGCATCGCCCCCAAGCCACAAGGCAAATTGATGGGCGTTATAAGCCGTGACGCGTACCACCGGGAAATCGGAGTGTGATTCCGTGCCAAGATTCTGACCACCGGCCGTGGCCCCCTGCTTCCATTCTGCCCCTGGAGACGAGTTTTGATCAGCGTTTCCTTCTGCGTCCCAATATCGGGCGAAAAGTGAGTTCCAGACTTTGTTTTCCATGATGTAGAACGGAAGAAGTTCCCTGTAGGCGGTGTGTGTGTGATTGGCCGGATCCACGAGGATAAATTTGACATTCAAATCCGAATCGATGATGCGCACGATTTCCGGGTGATAGACCAAACCATCCGCCGCGCGTACAAGCGCTACTCCGGGGACTGGCTCGAATCCCTCGGGCAACTGCCACGGTTTCGGTGCGAACACTTCAACGCTGATTTTTTGTTCCTGACTCCGGCTGCCGCGCGATGCATGCAGTATAAATTCTCCGGACTTCGCCTCGAAAGAATCAGCTGCAAACACGGGCAGCTGGATCCTCGTTGAGGAAGTCAATATCTCCGGGATCTTCACGGTCAGCCATTCCGGCACGTCAGATGCGGACAGCACCAGAGGTTCTCCGCTGGCGTCAACGTCACCCGCTGGCTGTACGTCAATTCTCAGGCTGCCTGCCGTACCCGCTTCAATGCGGATGTCAGCATCAACGTCTATTAGCCCCTTAACCACACCGGGAATAGCGGGTCCTTTCGGAGCAGAATTTCGTCCGGGGATAAGCAGCGCTGACAGCAGCACCGCCACTCCCACGAGTAGCAGAGCAAAAACGCTCCCCAGCCACAGACCAGAGCGTTGTCGGGTTTTCCGGCCTCGGCCTACGAACAGATCCGCGTCGTTCGGGGGTGCTGAGCCCTCGGCTGGCGCGTCACCATCGAGAGACGGCGGACGCATCGTCCCGGTCTGAAGTGGCGCTGCCGCAGCCGAGCGCGACGCAGAACGCTTTGTGCCGGATGTGTTGAGCGCAGGCATCGCGGTATCAGCACCAAACGCGGCCAGAATGCGTGAGCGGACGATCCGGATCGACTCCGGACGTGTCTCGGCTTTTTTCGACAGGCAATGCAGAATGATGGCTTCAACTTCCGAAGGCACTTCCCGCTTCGGGGCTGTCATCTGAAACGGGGGCGGCGGTTCGCTGCAAATCGCCATCATCAGACTCAACAACTGATCGCGCACAAACGGAACTTCGCCGGTGAACAGTTCGTACAGAATCGTCCCGAATGAATAGATGTCCGATCGAAAATCGACCGATTCCTGTCCCATTTGTTCCGGGGACGCATACCGCGGGCTGAGGGCTCCGTCGAGGGTCTGATTGCGCAGGGTCGATGTGGAATTCATCTGACTGGCAAGACCGAGGTCCAGCAGCACGAAGCGTTCCTGCAAAGTCCCTTCATCAACCAACATCACGTTCTGCGGCTTCAGATCACGATGGATCAGATTTTTTTCATGCGCCATCTGCAGCGCCGCGCCAATTTGATCGACAAATCGAACAATCACGGCGTCAGGAACCCGCGCCATGTGCCGCGTCGTCAGCTGATCCAGCCGACAACCTTTCAGAAACTCCATCACGATGTAGCCGACACCCAAATTTCCATCGGCTCCGTAATCAAATACTTTGACGACGTTGGGGTGATCGAACTGAACGGCGAGTTTGGCTTCTTTACGAAACGCCGTCTCGTCTTTCTCAAACAGGATCTTGACAGCGACGATTCGTCCGAGTTTCACATCGCGCGCTTCATAGACGGCGCCAAAACTTCCCGAATCCAGCAACCGCTCCAATTGGTAGCGGCCATCGAGTATCGAACCTTCGTATTGGTCTTTCGGCATTCTCCTGCCCACTGTCTTTAGTGTCTTGTCCGTCTACACAGGTCGCGATTCGGCGATCCGGTATGGATTCTCACGGGCTTCAACAATGAAGTCAATGAAGTCTCCGCATCCGCAATCAGAGACCTGGACGCAACGCATCCGACCGGCCAGAAGGACTATCGCCGGGTGGATTATAGCAGGCCTCGCAGGAATTCGGCGAATGCAAACTCGCATTCTCCTCAAGTCCGGCACCCAAGGACTCAGAACGGAGGTGCTTCGAATTCATTCGGGACGGCGGCGGGCGGCTGGAGCACAGGACGAAGTGCGGGACGAGGAGTCAATGCAGCCGCCTCACCTGCCGCCGAATTGTGAGTCCCGGAGCCATCGTCGTCACGGCTGATATGCTCCTCCGGAAGTGCTTCCCCTGGCACCAGTTGCATCTCGAACAGGAAACGAGACGCGACGGTTTCGCGACGTTTCCCCCACTTCATGCGCGATTTGGCCCGCGTCAGTGTCAGGTGATCCATGGCGCGGGTTACACCGACATAGGCGAGCCGACGTTCTTCTGCGATGTCTTTTTCTGAGTCGGCATCAATACTGCGTTTGTGTGGCAAAAAGCCTTCTTCCATACCGACCAGATAGACGCGAGGAAATTCCAGCCCCTTCGCAGAATGCAGTGTCATCAGTCGTGCCGCGTCGCGATCTTCCTTCTGATCACGGTCCGCCTCATCTTCACGATCCATCAGGGCCGTCGTTTCGAGAAATCCTGAAAGCGACGGATCTTCCGACCGCTCAACATACTGACCGATTGAGTTAATGAACTCTTCAAGCACCGTTTTGCGGGTTTCCTGCTGAGCCTCCTCTTTGTACTGCTTGACGATTTCCGCTTCGTAGTTGATTTCTGAGACCAGGCGACGGCAAATGTCTGCCAGATTCTTCGGGGATTCATGCATCGCCGCCGCATAACGCTGCAGCAGACTGCGAAATTCCTGCATCGACTTCAGCGCTTTCGCTGAAATCGCTCCGGCAGCGCTGGCTTCCGGCAGAATGTCCCAGAACGCGATACCTTTCTTAACCGCCATCTGAATCACTTTTTCCGTCGTTGTGGCACCAATGCCACGCGCCGGAGTATTAATGATCCGCAGCAGACTGACTTCGTCGCGAGGCTGATCGATCGCCTTCAGATAGGCCAGCAGATCTCGAATCTCGCGACGGTCGTAAAACGACTGACCGCCGACCAGCAGATACGGAACCTGCTGCCGACGCATTTCCTGCTCGAACACTCGTGGCTGCTCATTCGTGCGAAACAAAATCGCAACGTGCTTCGGTTTGACTCCAAGTTCCTTAATAAGATAGGCAATCTCGCTGACGACGTTCTCTGCTTCCGCCGTTTCGTCGTCGAAGACCTGAATCCGAATGGGCGAGCCGGATTTCTTATGCGGGATCAGCGTCTTGTCATGTCGCTGTCGATTATGTTTCACGAGTCGATTGGCACACTCGAGAATTTTATCCGTGCAGCGATAATTATTTTCCAGCCGGACAACCCGAGCTCCCGGGAAATGACCGGAAAAATTAATGATGTGCTCAACATCTGCGCCGCGCCAGCCATAAATCGACTGATCATCATCGCCCACAACGCAGAGATTCCGATGGGGCTTTACCAGTGATTCAATGAGTTGAAACTGGACGCCGTTTGTATCCTGATACTCATCAATCTGGACATGATCAAATCTGGACTGGTGACGTTGCAGGACGTCCGGAAACTCCTGGAATAGTTTGACCGTCAACAGCAACAGATCATCAAAATCCACGGCACCGCATGCGCGCAGCTGCTTCTGATAGCGTTTGTACCCCATGGCCGCAATCAAATCAAAATCAGTCTCCGTGTTGCTGCTGGCTTCATGATCCTGAATTCCCATCATCTTCCAGCGACTGATGCGGTTGACGAGGTCAGACGGCTTCATAGCTCCATCACCGAGGCGAATATCGCGCAGAGCGGTGCGTGCTGCTGACTCCTGGTCGTTGCGATCGTAGATCGCAAATTTCTTAGGATATCCCAAAGAATCAATGTCTTCCCGCAGCACGCGGACACAAAATGCATGAAACGTCGATACCACTGGACGCAGCTTAAACTGCCGTCCAATCAGTTTCATGGCACGTTCCCGCATTTCTTTGGCGGCTTTGTTTGTAAACGTCACAGATAGAATGCGATCAGGGCGTATGCCGTGTGCAATCAAATTGGCCATTCTGTACGTGATGACGCGTGTCTTTCCGGTGCCAGCACCGGCCAGGACCAGGAGTGGCCCCGAGAGGATCGATGCCGCTTCACGCTGGGGCGGGTTGAGTCCGGAAAGATTCACCATAGTTTTGGGTACGAAATCATGCCTCGGCTGGCAGCCACTGTTAGCGATGCACCCCACAGATCAGGGGAGGGCGGGGCAAGCTACTGAGTAGTCTACACGAACGCAACGCATTCTGGCAGGTTCGCAAAAACCGCACATCGCGCTCCAAACTTCGGATTCCGTTTTTG